>CAJWAO010000065.1 GCA_913020765.1 uncultured Flavobacteriales bacterium
TCTCGGTACAATAGTTTTCAAGACTACCGCAATCGACCACTCTGCCAATTCTCCGAGGCAAAAGTAGTAATACTTTCACAACTGACAAACATTTTTTTGTGTTCGTTCTGATTATCATTTCAACCATTAAAAGAAATCCCATTTTATATTTTCTTATGCGGGATTTGAAGGTAATGCAAAACAGTAAAGACCTATATTTGTTGATTAGATATGAAAAAACTGAATCAGGTACCTATCGAGCTGATCAATTCCATGAACAAGAATACATTGATGGAGCAATTGGGTATTGAATGTATAGAGCTTGGGGAAGATTATGTTGTTTCCAAAATGCCTGTGGATCACAGAACCCATCAGCCTATGGGGTTACTTCATGGAGGGGCAAGTGCAGCATTAATAGAAAGTATCGGAAGCATGGGTAGCACCCTATTGTTAGACATTTCAAAACAGCATCCTGTGGGCATCGAAATAAATGCCAATCACATTGGAGGAATACGTTCGGGAAACGTAATCGCTACCGGTAAAATAATTCATGCGGGCAAACGGACACATCTCTGGCAAGTGGATATCAGAGAAGAGGGTACCGACAAACTCGTTTGTTCAGGCAGATTGACCGTTATGATTATTGATATTTAAAATGTCTAAAGACCTTCTGGCATATCGGATTCCGAACAAACCTTCTGTTGAACAGCTTGGGTCATTCAAAACAATGAATAATTCCAAAAAGAAATCAATAGGATTCATACTTACAAATTTTTACGGTAACAACCAGTTTATCTTTGAATCGAATAATCAAGACATTTTTGAACCAAGCGAATATGCCATACATCTCAATAAAAATCAACCAACTTCGATATCAAAGGAACGCTACATCGAACAAGGAAAACTTGCACTCGAAATGATGCCAAAACTTGGCATTGAAAAAGTTGTTTTTTCACGAATCAAAACATTTTCATTCAATACAAACCATTACTGGAAATTATATACAATTTTGTGCGAGACCTACCCAACAGCATTTGTATATCTAATCTCCTCACCCATCTTCGGAACATGGATTGGTGCATCACCAGAAACCTTATTAGAAAGCCACGGAGAAAAAGCCTCAACAATGTCACTTGCAGGAACAAGAGAATTGTGCGAGGAGAATAAATGGAATACCAAAGAACAGCAAGAACAGCAATTTGTGACGGACTACATTACCGAAGAGCTAAAAAATAAAGGAGCGAAGAATATTTGTGTAAAGGGACCATATACAGCACCAGCAGGAAATGTTGAGCACTTGCGCAGTGACATTTCCTTTACTTTAAATCAAAATCACCCGTTAACCATTGCCAATTCACTTCACCCTACCCCTGCTGTCAATGGCGTCCCAAAAAAACAAAGTAAAAAACTTATAAGAAAAATAGAGCTTGAGGATTCAAATCAAGATAGAGGTCTTTACAGTGGATTCATGGGTCTCATTTCAGAAAGCTCAAGTCAGCTATATGTAAATTTGCGCTGCTGTCAGCTTACGAGTGATAGAGCTCATGTATATGTAGGAGGTGGATACACGCTACAATCAGATGTAGAAAATGAGTGGGAAGAAACAGAAAGGAAGAGCGAAACACTCAGCAGAATTTTTGATTTATTGTAGATTTGCAAACCATGGAATTTAGCAACAAGCCTGTAGTCCAGAAAATCATTCAAGAATGTCTAAACCATGACATCAAACACATCGTTTTTTCTCCTGGATCTAGAAATGCACCTTTTGCAATCTCTTTTGATGTGCACCCCGATTTCGAAACGCATGTGATTCATGATGAACGTGCCGCGGCTTTTTATGCATTGGGAATGTCTCAAACGCTTCAACAAACCGTTGCGCTATGTTGTACTTCAGGATCAGCGGTTTTAAACTACTTTCCTGCGATATCAGAAGCCTTTTACAGAGAACAACGACTTTTAGTTTTATCTGCAGACCGCCCAAAACGACTAATCAATAAGGGACATGGGCAAACCATTATGCAACACGAAGTTTTCGGTAAACATGTAAAGCAATCGCTCTCTTTAGAAGATACTAGTGGAAAGTTGAATCATAAACCTATTACAGATTTTTTTGTCAAAATGCAGGAGCTTCCATTTCGACCAATGCATCTTAATGTCCATCTAGAGGAGCCTCTATATGGTGTTTCTGAAAGCCTTATTCAAAAGGAGAAAGCTTACGAAAAAAAGGGAATAAAAGATAAAGTGCTGTCTCTCTCCAACGAGAAAATCCAAAGCTTTGGAGATCAAAAAATTCTCGTTCTTTGCGGGCAAGGCAGCAAAGACACAATTTTAAAAGGTGCGCTTGTTGATTTTAATAAAAACTCAAATGTTGTTGTGCTCAATGAAAACACCTCAGGAATGAATGATAGCTCATTTGTAAATTGTATCGACCGAGCACTGAATTCAATTGAAGCTAAAAGTGAAAAGAAATTCGTTCCCGACATACTTATCACCATTGGAGGAGCGGTCGTTTCGAAGCGCATTAAATCTTTTTTTATTAAACACCCACCTAAAAGACATATTGCTATCAACAAAAGCAATATTGGTATCGATTTATTTTTCAGGTTAGATGAGCATTATGAATGTCATCCAGCATCCTTTTTTACACTACTCAACAATAAGGCGACACTATTAAACAACAAAAATTTCAAAGCAACATGGAATCAGCTTGACTACCTTGTAAAGGACCGCATTCCTAGTTTCTTTCATGAAGCTCAAACAAACACAGATTTAGAGGTGTTCCATGCACTTTACCATACCTTACCTGAGAAATGCACCTTACACCTCGGAAATAGTTCTGTGGTGCGTTACATGCAGCTATTTGATCCCGTTCCGAATGTAAATTATGAATGTAACAGAGGTACAAGCGGCATTGATGGCTGTACAAGTACGGCAATCGGCAGTGCAATTGCAAATGCTGAGGGACAACATATTTTAATTAGTGGGGACGTCTCATTTATTTATGACAGCAATGCGCTCTGGATAAGACCCTTTCCACAAAACTTAAAAATTATTGTACTCGACAATCAGGGAGGCGGTATTTTTAAAATAATAGACGGCTCAAAATCATCCAAACAGCTCGAACGATATTTCGAAGCAAAGCACAACGCAAATGTGACTGATATTGCAAAGGGTTTTGGACTGATCGTATACAGCCCCAAAAAGAACAAAGATTATCAAGAACAAATGATTGATTTTTTTCAAGATGAAAAAGCCCAAATATTAGTTTTAAAAACTGATTGCATTGAAAATCCAAAAGCGCTAAACCGATTTTTTAAATATCTAAATAATGCTTGATTACTTGGATATTTTCATGTTTTGGGAGGGATGGATTTATCTCTTCATTCTATCTGTGTTAGAGATTGTATTAGGAATTGATAACATTCTATTCATCAGCATTGTAACCGAGAAGCTAGAACCCCAAGACCAAGGAAAAGCACGAAATATAGGTTTGTCCATCGCACTCATCCTTCGTTTGGCATTACTTTCTGTAGTGTCAATATTAATGAAGCTTACAGAGCCCTTGTTTACTTTGTTTGGCACATCTTTTAGTGTACAAAGTCTAATTCTTCTTTTTGGTGGTTTATTCCTGATATACAAATCTATTGATGAAATGCACAAGAACATCAGTAACCAGCACGATATCGCAAAGGATAAAAAAAAGGGGCTGTTAAATATTATTGGACAGATTATTGTTATTGATCTAATCTTCAGCTTTGATTCGGTTATATCCGCTGTGGGTATGACGAATGGTGTTGGCTCCGAAACCAATTCAGATCCAATCGCTATAATTGTTTTTGCAATCATCATATCGATTATAGTGATGATTTCCTTTGCAAAACAAATTGGAGATTTCATTTCAAGCCGACCGACAATAAAAATGATTGCACTCAGCTTCCTTGTTGCTGTTGGTATTTTACTCATCTCAGAGGCTTTTGGTCAGCATTTCCCAAAAGGATATATTTACTTCGCCCTCGCATATGCATTGATTGTGGAAATGCTAAATATCAGAATGCGAAAAAATAAGCTTAAAAAATATGGACAGAAAGAGAGCTGAGCTTATTTTACAGGTGGACAAGTACGAAGATGCACATGATGCTTATGAAGCACTTTTGTTTCAGCTCAAGTCATCGATGCTTAACCAAGGTATCATTCCAAAAGTGCTTCGTAAAAGACAAGAACGACTGAACTCGATTCACAAGGCCTATATATTTTTAGAAAATTCACCTCCCGTGAAATTTGAAAAGCATCAAGTCACAATCGAAGGAGACAATTGGGAGACATTATTTCTCAGTTATGAAAAAAACAAGAGTAAATTCAAGCGAGATTTAGCAGTTGGTACAAACGCCATTGAACTAGTAAATGCGATAGATGGATTGATTCTTAATCAAAAATTATGGAGTAATTACTTTACATTTGATTTTGAGAAAATTACGCTACCGGTTCTTGGAAAAGAAATGGATAGCATGGAACTTTTGGCACTTTTAAAGGTGCACAAATCTACCGCACTAATGGATTTACCTGAAGAAATACTCAAGGAGTATGGAAGAATCTTGAAAAATCTTGAGGCGGAAAAATAAGCTTCTGATTAGTCAGGGCTATTTAATTCAGAGGTGCTTTTGTTCTTGAACTCAATCTTACCGAATTTATAATTAAAAGTCAAAAACACCCTTCTGGACATCCATTTGTAGTATGCCACCTGCTGAAAGTTCTCACGAACTGCATCCATATAAAATGATTGCTGGTTAAATAAGTCGGAAACCCGCACACCAAACGCCAAGTCTCCTTCCATGAATTTCTTTTCGAATGCAAGATCGAAAGTTCCCTTCCGTTGGACGGTTCCCTGGACGACAACTCTTGGACCATTGTATGCATAGCTTGCTTGAAAACTAGCAGAATTTTTCCAAAAATCAATAACCGTATTAAATTTAGCTTTGATATAGGCACCAGTTGTGTTTGATAAGCCTTGAAGATCAGTGTAGTACTCAACCAAATTTCCATTAAAAGAAGCTGTTGTCCTCCAAAAATTAAAGGGTTTAAACATCATGACCAATTCCGTACCAAGCGCATTTGTACTGTTCAGGTTTTGATACGTGATTGCACTAGTATTGTCCTCATAAAATTCTTTCACTCTCGTGATCACTCCCTGGCTTCTTCGATAATAAATACTAGAGGAAATCGAAAATATTTTTTGCTCAAAAGTGTAAGCCAGATCAAATGAGTGAATGTATTCTGGTTGTAAATATGGATTACCACGTCGCAAATTAAAAGGGTCAGCATAATTTGTAAAAGGGTTCAGCTGATTGGCTCTTGCTCGAGATATCCTTCGGCTGTAGCTCAATCCAAATTCATTACGGTCATTTAAAGCGTATTTGATATGTGCAGAAGGAAAAGCATTAAAATAGGTATTTGGTATGGAGGCTCCGTCTGAAAGCAGCTCGGGTATTTGATAAGCCTGCTCTAACCTAACCCCAAATTGATATTTAAATTTATCAACCTGTTGGCCAAAAATCCCATACAAACTAAATATACGCTCAGCATAGCGGTAATCAAAATTAGCCAATGTATCTGCCGCAAATTCCTGATTATCATTATCATACGTTTCAGAGAAGGTGCTCACAGATTGATCCCGAATAATACTTTTAGCACCTAATTCAACCCTTGAATTGATCTTTGGAAAAATATATTCTAAATCAAGCTGGATGGTATTAATGTCATTGGATTCAATATTCTCGAGCTGCTGCTGGAGCGTATCCTCACCATTTAGCAAAGTATCTAAGGTAAAGTAAGCCTCAGAATAAAACCCTTTGATATCCTCATCACCGAAGGATTGGTTTACATTGAACTGAAGCTTCCCCCTATCCTTTACAAAGGACCATTCGTAATTCAAGCCTAAATCAATATTCGTTCTTGTTTTAGGATCAAAACTTGTTCTTCGCCACAAAGCACTTGGAGATTCAGCAAATTGATACAAGGTATTCCAGAGACTTCCCGTTCTTTCTCGTCTTCCGAAACTAAGATTACCAAAGACACCAAGCTTTTGTCGTTCGGATACGTTTATATCTATACCAGCTCGTAAGGATTGTGAATTGTTCAGGTCCGTACCTAATCTACTTTGATTCAATCGAACTATGGAGTCATCTCCAAAATTCTCATAGATATCAGAGTATTTATTTCTATAACCGTTGTAGGTCCTGCCATTATATGAGGAATATACATTCAGTTTATTGTTTCGGTAATTCAGTGAAATATTGCCTTCGAAGATATTACCAGAAGATAAATCACCGGAACCAGCGTTGGATGAAACAGCACCATTCAATCCTTTAAAAAGACTCTTTTTAAGGACAATATTAATGATACCAGAGGTCCCATCGGGATCATACTTTGCGGATGGATTTGCCACGATTTCCACGCGCTCGATTGATCCTGCAGGAAGCGCATCGAGTAATGTCTTTCCATTTCCGCCACTCAAGGAACTTGGCCTACCATTGATCAATATAATTACCGACCCGTCTCCTCGAAGTGTTACACCACCGTCTTCGTCGACTTCAACTGAAGGAAGTCTATTTAAAACATCATTTGCTGTACCTCCTCGAACGGAAATGTCTTGACCCACATTGTATATTTTTTTGTCGATGCCTGCTTTGAGTACATCCACTTGCGCCTGAACCTTGACCTCTTCTAAATTTAATGCACGGTCAATAGAAAGCTGAATTGTTCCATAATCGTAGGAAAGACAGGAAACTGACTTATTTTCCAGGAGATACTTTGTTTTGTATCCAACATTCGAAAGCTTTAATATGCAAGTTTCATTACAGGGGATAGAAGTAAATTTAAATTGACCTAGTTCGTCAGCATACATCGCATTGATCAATGTAGAGTCCTCGGCTTTCAATAACTTCACAGTGGCAAATTCAATTGGGAAGCCCTCTGTATCGATGACTTTTCCGAGTACCTCATGCACCTGGTTTTGTGCGTAACCTACAAAACAAATAAAAAATGAAAAAAATAAAAAAAAGCTTCTAGCGCTCATTTTGACCTGAATATTTTTTCAGTACAATGGATGCAATGTGGCCCCCAAATCCAAATGTATTACTCATTGCGTAATTTACTGGTTTTGAGCGTCCTTCTCCCAAGGGAAAATCAAATAAATCCACAAAGTCAGGTTCTATATTTTTCGTGTTGATGGTCGGCGGAATAAAATTTTCTTGTAAAGATTTGACACAAGCGATTGCTTCTATAGCACCGGCTGCTCCTAAAAGATGGCCAGTCATTGATTTTGTTGCCGATACTGTGACCTTCGAATTTTCTCCAAATACACGCTTAGCTGCAATTAATTCGGAACGGTCGCCAAGTGGTGTTGATGTTGCATGCATATTGATATGATCTATATCATTTGGGCTTATTCCTGCCTCACGTATTGCCTCGCGCATTCCGAGCACTGCTCCTTCTCCGTCGGGGTGAGTTCCAGTAAGATGATACGCATCCGCGGCCATCCCCCCTCCAACAATCTCGGCATATATTTTAGCGCCTCTTTTAATGGCATGATTATACTCCTCAACGATTAATGCTCCTGCACCTTCACCCATAACAAACCCATCCCGTTCCACGTCAAAGGGCATTGAAGCCTTGGCTGGAGTGTCATTTTTTTTAGATAACGCTCTAGCAGATGCAAAACCACCCATAGATGCTTGATTAATAGCTGCCTCTGAACCTCCGCTTATTATAACATCGGCTTTATCCCACTTCACATAATTAAATGCTTCAATTAATGCTGTATTTGATGTAGCACAAGCTGATACAGGGCAGAAGTTCACCCCCTGAAGTCCATATTTGATTGATAAAATACCCGAGGCAATATCTACCAATATCCTGGGAATAAAATAGGGCGTAAATCTTGGAGTCCCATCACCCTCACAAAAATCAGTCATTTGATCTTGAAATGTTTGAATACCTCCATTACCTGACCCCCATATCACACCGGCTCTTGTCTTATCAATCTCATCGAAATTCAGACCTGCATCTTTAACCGCCTGTTCGGTGGAAACCAAAGCATATTGGCTAAACGGATCATATTTACGTACCTCTTTTCTATCGAAATGGTCTAAAGGATTATACTCTTTTAATTCACAAGCAAATGTTGCTTTGAATTTGTCGGTATTAAACTTTGTAATCGGAGCAGCACCACTTTTCCCTTTTTTCAATCCATCCCAAAATGAATCTATATTTTCTCCAATCGGAGTCAATGCGCCAAGACCGGTTATTACAACTCTCCTCATTATTTTATTAATCTAGATTTATTTTTTCGTATTCTTTATTCTGTATGATTTCTATGGCCCTGTTTAGAATCTCGTTTGTCTCATTATATACTTGATAAAACTCATTGGTATTCCATAAATTCCTTGCCAAATAAGCCTTCAAACGTAGTTTAATTGCTGTTTCACTTAGCGCATATTCTTCCTCGTTTTTCTCTAAGGTTTCATCTTCATTTTGCACGTAACTAAAAAATTCATTCATGAAATCCTCATCGCAATTAAATTCTGCTTTAAACTTTTTAAAATTTGGGTACTTTTTTAATAAAATCTTTCTGTTCTTATCAGTGAAAGCATATGAAAATGTATTTAAAAATCCTCCCCGTAATAAATCGGAATAATAATCAGAATTACCAATCGTATCGAGAGGAACAAAGAAATCGGGCATAATTCCGCCACCACCAAATACAGTTCTTTTGGTGACTAATGTTTTGAATTTTAAAGAATCAGGCATTTTTATTGAATCTGAATGTACAAACTCTCCATTTAAATAGCGTTGTGAGATGTCTTTTCGATAAGTGTCAACGTCGTCATAGGGTTTTTGTATAAATCGGCCTGAGGGCGTATAGTATCTTGCAATGGTTAGTCTTATTTCAGACCCATCACTAAGTCCCATAGGCCTTTGAACCAATCCCTTTCCAAAAGTTCTTCGACCTACTACAAGACCTCTATCCCAGTCTTGAATGGCACCTGATAAGATCTCACTAGCGCTGGCAGAGTATTCATCGGTCAAAACAATGAGTTTTCCTTTCTCAAACAAACCTTTAAATTCCGAACGCAAGTTGTTTCGGGGCTGTGCCCGCCCCTCAGAATATACGATAAGTTTTTCATCAGATAAGAATTCATCAGCAAGACGATGCGCTGCACCAAGAAGTCCGCCACCATTTCCCTGAAGGTCAAAAATCAAGTTCTTCATTCCTTGATTTTTTAAGTCACTCAATGCCATTCGTACCTCTTCATGGGATCGGCGAGAAAAGCTATTGAGTTTGATATAGCCTATTTCATCGTCCACCATATAATAAGAATCAACTGAAAATACTGGGATTTTATCACGTGTGATGTTGAAGACTATATTTTTATTGACATTCCTGCGCTGAATTTCTACCTTAACCTTACTTCCCAGCTCACCCATCAGTTTTTCTCTAACATCGCTATTTCGCAAACCCACTCCCGCGATATTTTCACCATCTACAACAACAATTTTATCACCAGGTAATACCCCAAGCTTTTCTGCTGGACCACCGGCAATAGTTGCAACAACATTCAGGGTATCTTTCATAATCTGAAAACGAATTCCAACGCCAACAAAACTACCATTGATGGATGTTTGTGCCGCTTGAAGCTCATCGGCAGGAATATAGGTAGAATGCGGATCTAGTTCCTCAAGAAGAGCAACAATGGCTGTTTCTGTCAATCCTTCATCATCTGTTTCATCGACATAATACCTAGAAACCTTATCGATTACCTCCTTAAACTTGTATGATGTGGAAAGATCTTTTCCGTTGGACTGCGCGGAAATAAAATTAGATACAATGATTAAAATAAGTATTGGGAAATATTTCATAGGGATGCTTTAAATAAAAAACGCATAGCGACAAAAATAGTAACACTTACGAGGTAGAAAGGTTTTTTTACTCTTTTTAACAGCTAAACAGTTCACAAATTAAGGTTTTATTGTTAGTATTTTTTTTTAGAGCTTGCATCATCTTTTAGTATTGCATGTACATTTGATTTATGCTAAG
>CAJWAO010000066.1 GCA_913020765.1 uncultured Flavobacteriales bacterium
GGAGCTTTGTTCTATGTGCTTTCGATGTGTGTTTTATCTTTTCATTTGTGGCATGGTTTTTCATCAGCTTTTCAGTCTCTTGGTTTAAATCATCCAAAATATACTCCATTGATAGGAGTTATAGGTCGTGGATTTGCTGTTTTTGTACCGTTATTATTTGCAATTATACCAGTCATAGTTTACATTAAATCATAGAAGTTTGGTTAATTAATTTTTGTCAAAGTAAAGCAATGTCGTACACTATGTCGTAAATATTAATATTTTTGTAGAAGATGAATGTTTATTATACATATGGAAGAGTAAAGGGGGATTCGAAAAAAGACGAACAAACGATATATGTTCGCCTCTTTTATGGCCGAAACAAGATTCAGGTTAAGGCCAGCACTCAGTTGACCATTCGCAAGCATGGTTGGAACTTCAAGAAAGGTGAAGACGCGGATGTAGTTGACTTAGCGAAAAAACAAATCCCACCTCAAGATTTAGAAAACTTTAAAAACATTAAGCAAAGGCTTTCTGATATCAGAGTTCATTTGAAAAATGAGTTCAGAAAGTTGATGCTCTCCAGAGAACATAATTCGTTCAGCCAAATTCAATGGAATGATTGGGCAAGAGCGCAATTAGGATCTGCTCTTTTTCAAGGGCAAAAGCAAACGGAGTCTACTACCAAATTCTTGAGAAAGAGAGAAAATATTAGGAGAATTGAACCTTCGTCATCCATTAACCTTGATGCTAAAACGCCTGAAGGTCCAATCGATGCGAAATGGACAAACCACAAAAATAAAATGAAGCTGGTTGCTCCGAATAACCGTCCAAAGATAGATGTGATTGTCGTCGGTACTGGTTTGGCAGGAGCATCGGCGGCAGCTTCTTTGGGTGAAATGGGATATAATGTCAAATGTTTTTGTTTTCAGGATTCACCGCGAAGGGCCCATTCAATTGCTGCTCAAGGTGGTATAAATGCTGCAAAAAATTACCAAAATGACGGAGATAGCATCTATCGATTATTTTATGATACAATTAAGGGAGGTGACTACAGGTCGCGAGAGGGAAATGTTTACAGATTAGCTGAGGTTTCTGTCAGTATTATTGACCAATGCGTGGCCCAAGGTGTTCCCTTTGCCAGGGATTATGGCGGTCTTCTAGACAATCGTTCTTTCGGTGGTGTTCAAGTAAGAAGAACTTTTTATGCTGCTGGGCAGACAGGCCAGCAACTATTGCTAGGGGCTTATTCAGCCCTATCGAGACAAATAGGTCTTGGTCGTGTAAACATGTACAACCGTCATGAAATGATGGATGTGGTTAAAATAGATGGAAAAGCTCGTGGTATCATCACGAGAAATTTAGTTACCGGTGATATTGATCGCCATTCAGCGCATGCAGTTGTGATTTGTACAGGGGGCTATGGTAATGTATATTTTTTATCTACCAATGCAATGGGGAGCAATGCCTCGGCGGCTTGGAAAATACATAAAAAAGGAGCATTATTTGCCAACCCGTGTTTTGTACAGATACACCCAACTTGCATTCCGGTTCACGGAACCAATCAGTCTAAATTAACCTTGATGTCAGAGTCACTGAGGAATTCTGGAAGAATATGGGTCCCGAAGAACAAAGAAGATGCTGAAGCAATTAGAGACGGTAAATTGAAACCTACTGAGATTCCTGAGGAGGAACGCGATTATTATCTTGAACGACGATATCCAGCGTTCGGTAACCTAGTGCCTCGTGATGTTGCGTCGCGGGCTGCTAAAGAACGGTGTGACGTTGGTCATGGGATTGAGGCAAACGACACAAATGAAGGTGTTTACCTGGATTTTGCTACTGAAATCAAAACTAAAGGAAAACAGGTGGCATTTGCGCAAGGAGATAAAACCCCAACTGAAGAAAAAACTATTGAGCTAGGAAAAAAATGGGTTGAAGAAAAATATGGAAATCTCTTTCAGATGTACCAGCAGATTACAGATGAAAATCCCTATGAAACGCCTATGAAGATTTATCCTGCTGTTCATTATTCTATGGGTGGAGTCTGGGTGGACTACAACCTACAAAGCACAATCCCAGGATGTTTCGTGGCAGGCGAGGCAAATTTTTCTGATCACGGAGCCAATCGATTAGGTGCATCTGCTCTCATGCAGGGTCTTGCCGATGGATATTTCGTAGTTCCTTTTACTTTGGCAAACTATCTTGCTGATGACATTCGTACGGGTTCAATTTCAACAGATAGTAAAGAGTTTGTGGATGCCGAAAACGAGGTTAAAAGCCAAATAAATAGGTTAATGAACATTAAGGGCACCAATTCCGTTGATTATTTCCACAAGAAGCTTGGAGTGATTATGTGGAACAAGGTTGGAATGAGCCGAAATAAGGAAGGTCTACAGAGTGCGATTGGTGAAATTCAAGTTCTAAGGGAAGCATTTTGGAAAGACGTTTATATTCCAGGTGATGCCGACGAAATGAATGCCGAATTGGAGAAAGCATTGCGGGTAGCAGATTTAATGGAATTGGGACAATTGATGGCTGTAGATGCTTTAAATAGAAATGAATCATGCGGAGGACACTTTCGAGAAGAATACCAAGACGAGGAGGGAGAAACCCTGAGAGACGACGTGAATTTCAAATACGTTGCGGCATGGGAATACGTTGATGCAGATGCGCGTAATTCTGTCCTTCACAAAGAACAACTAAAATACGAATCAATTAAAATAGCAGATCGTAACTACAAATAAATAAATGGCGGCTAAAAACATAGACATTATATTAAAAGTCTGGCGACAAAAAAACACAAACGCTAAAGGAAAGATAGAGACGTATGAGCTAAGTGAGGTTTCCACAGATAGCTCGTTTTTGGAAATGTTAGACCAACTCAACGAGAAGTTAATAGGTGAGAAAGAGACCCCAATAACCTTCGATCATGACTGTAGAGAGGGAATTTGCGGATCTTGTTCTCTGTATATTGATGGAAGAGCTCACGGACCTCAAACCGGAAATACCACCTGCCAACTTCATATGAGAAGCTTTAACAATGGTGATACCATATATATTGAGCCATGGAGATCAAAGGCTTTTCCAATTATAAAAGATTTAATGGTGGATCGCTCAGCCTTCGACCGAATACAACAGTCGGGAGGTTTTGTTTCCGTTAATACATCTGGAAACACCTTAGATGCAAATGCAATTCCAATTACAAAGGATGACGCCGACAAGTCATTTGAGGCAGCAACATGTATTGGTTGTGGTGCATGTGTTGCAAGTTGTAAAAACAGTTCAGCGATGCTCTTTGTTGGTGCGAAAGTTTCACAATACTCTTTGTTACCACAAGGACAGGTTGAGGCTAAAAATAGGGTTCAAAACATGGTCCGACAAATGGACAAAGAGGGCTTCGGTAATTGTACAAATACCGGTGCCTGTGAAGTGGAATGTCCTAAGGGAATTTCATTGGAGAATATCGCGAGAATGAACCGTGATTTTTTGCTTTCCAATATAAGTTCTGATAAATAAATGTCTTATTTGATGACGTTCACTATTCCGTGGATAACAATCTTACCGTCCGTATCCTTTGGCTTGAATTTAATTAGCCAGCTATATTGACCTTCTTGAACAGGCATCCCTTCATTTGAGGAATAAGTTCCATCCCAGCCTTGGTTGTGATCAAATGATTTCCAAATTAACTCTCCCCATCTATTGAAGATTGAAATTTCATAATTGAAGGGATCAAAACCACTTGTGAAGATGGGTTGAAACATTTGGTTGTGCTCATCGGCGTCAGGAGTAAAGGTATTTGGGATATAGTAGATAAGATCTTCCTGGTAAGCAATGGGAAGCGAAACTGAATCTTGACAGCCAACTGTTGAGAAAGCAATTAATGTAGCTTGATATCCAGTTTGTTGTGTTACATCATAAGAATGAACATCCTCAAAAAGACTTGAAACCTCTCCATCACCGAATTCCCAAATATAGTAATCTGCTCCAGACGAGGTGTTAAAAAAGTAAACCTCACTGTTTCCAGGACCAATAATTCCAGGATTCGTATAGAATGAGGCAGAGGGTTCCTCAACGCATATTACATTATTGTAGCTCAGTGTTGTATCGCATCCATTATTGTCTACCATACTTAAGGCTAGGTCATAGCATCCGGATTCATTAAAAAAGAAAGGACTTGGATTGTTTGGACCTAAACTTTCCGTTCCATTCGAAAAGTACCAACTTGTGGTCTCGGCATTCGTATTTAGGTTCGATAATTCACAAGACCCTCCAATACAGATTGTATTTGCCTCTGTATTTAAGATCGGAACTTGCGCAGCATTAACAAGCACCATAACGGTGTCTGAATTCAAGCAACCATTGTTATCTTCACCTTCAACGATAAATTCGGCATCGTTATCTACAAAACATGTTACCTCATTTGTTGTGTTATTTAACCCCTGAAAGCCTTCAAACCAGGTATAGCTTACACCACCTGATGCTGAAAGTACGACACTTTCACCAAAACAGATTTGTTCGTCTGGACCCGCCGAAATCGATGGTAAAGGGTTTACCTGGACTTCTGTAGTTGCGTTACAAGTATATCCATTTTCATCCGTCGCTGTAACCACATATGAGAATGAACCAGGGGAATTACTTGGTATGTTCATTATATCTTGACCACTTCCTACACTGACCCCTGAAAGTTCCCATTGAAATGCGCAATTGCTTGATGAAAGTGCAGAAAGATTAAAGTTGTCATTGACACAGACGGGGCCTGTATTTGATGCGGTTACCGTACAACTGCATGAGGGATCACTCTCGGATAGAATCTCCAATTGTGTGGATGATACGCATGACAAACCCTCATCATCTGTTGCGGTGACCTGAATGGTCCAAACTCCAGGTTCTAATGCAGGTAATCCTGTTAAATTCTGTTCGTTTCCAATAATATTTCCATCAACTGACCATTCATAGGTTCCGTTTGTAACTGATGTTGCAGTAAGGTCATACGTCTGGTCGTAGCAAATGGGCCCTGAATTGAAGGCACTTATAATGCAGCTGCACTGTGGATCAGTTGGAGGAACAATAATCAATTGGGTGACATCTGTACATACAAATCCATTATCGTCTGTCGCAGTTACTTGAATTGGCCATGTACCTGGTGCTAAGGCAGGAAGTCCAATTAGATTTTGTCCTGTTCCAATGACATCTCCTATAATATCCCATTCATAAATTCCATTACTCACTGCGCTTGCATTTAAGTCGAATGTTTCGTTAAAACAAATTGGGCCATTATTTGACGCTGAAACAGTGCAACTACATTGAGGGTCATTCTCGTCTAAAACGATCACGGTGGATTGTCCTAGACCAACTGTTTCGACCCCTGTGGGTAAGGTTTCGGTTACCGTCACAGTATACACCGAAGTTATCGATGGTGATACAGTTATTGATGCGCTTGTTTGGTTTCCAGGACTCCACAAATATTCCAGTGTACCGGTGGCTGCTGGTGCCGATGCAGTCAATACCACCTCATCACCTGGACAAATATTGGCGTCATTTACACTTACCTCAAGAGGGTCACATGTGACTCCGGCAGAACCAAAAAAGGATAGTGGTAGGCTTGTGACTGCAGAACTAAAGTTAGACATATGTAATAAATACTGCTCACCTGCAATAACATTAAAAGGGGGTTCGAAGTTAGCCGCAGCTGCCCCAGGAGGAAGGGGGTTTGCTATACCAGTGAAACCTGCTGATGGCCCGTTCCAGTTGCATCTTATGGGTGGTAACGTATTATTGGCAATGTCATCACAAGCCGTTGGAGAGTATGGCCACATTATCCAATCAAAAAAACCAGTTCCGCCAGCGGCACCAAATGAAAATTGGAGCTCTCCGCTGTTGGCTATTGTAATAATCATCCAAGTGCTATTGGTTTCGCCTTGTCCTAGAATACATCCGGCATTTCCTGAAGCTGGATTAGTTTGGGGGTTTGATATATTGTTACCTAAAAGTTCTTCAACCCCTTGACCATTTGCAGTTAATTGAAAGTCAGCATCTTCACAAATAAAATTACCTAATGCATCTACACAATCAGGAGAATTACCAATTTGAGAGGAACCAAAAAGACTGAAATAGAAAACAGATAAAAACAGAAAATATCCCTTCACGGCTTATTATTAATATTATTCTAAACGTAAGCTCAGGGGTGGCGTTGCCTAATAACTACCTAATAACTATTTAAGTTGTCGGCCTTTTTCTTTGTACCATCCCTTTCCTTCTTTTACCTCTGCAGGAACATTGGATAATTTACTGAGTTTCTTCTGAACGGTCATCCAATAACATAGTCCTCCAAAAATCAGTATAATGAAAAAGTAATTAATGTAATTACCAACGAATTCGAAGAGTTGAAATGTCCATTGAAATAGGTCACCCGTCATGAAGAAAATGTCTGTAGAATTCATTGTTGCTGTTTTAGAAAGTAGAGTACAAAGTAAGCAAATAAAACGGTGAAATCAAAATTCAAATTTCTCCCAATAACTCAAAGGTTTCTTTAGCTGCGTTTTGTTCTGCAACCTTTTTGGACGGTCCTTTCCCCATGCCGTATTCTTGTTGATTGATCTGCACCTGAATGTTATATTCCCACTTTCCATTTTTGTGTTCTTCCGAAAGCAAATTAAACTTGAGATCTAGCTTTTTTCTTTGGCACCAAATGAATAGTTTTGATTTAAAATCAATTTCTTCCTCCAGGAGTTGCGTAAAATTTAAGTAACGTTTGAAGATGTATTGTTCTATTATCTTCTTCGTTTTGACGTATCCTCCATCCAAATAAATGGCTCCTATGAGTGCTTCGAAAGCATTCCCCTCTAGGGTCGATATATTTATTGATCTATTGTTGTTGTAGAGTAACACTTCACGAATTCCGATTTCCTCTCCAATCTTGCACAGGTTTTTTCGATTGACAATTTTTGATTTAAGTTTTGTCAACGTACCTTCATTGCTTTCCGGAAATTTTAAAAAAAGAAATTCAGCGGTAATAGAGTCTAAAATAGCATCCCCTAAAAACTCAAGTCGCTCATTGGAGTATTCGCTCTGTGAATGAGAAATAAAAGATTTATGAGTGATGGCCTTTTGAAAATAAAAAATCTGTTTTGGCCGATAACCAAATTTACTGAGAATGAAGCGATATAGTTTAAGTTCACCCTCTGTCTTTTTCTTTGTGAATAAAGGAAGCTTCAGAGTTTAAGGCGTATATTTTTTAACTATTATACTTGTGTTGTGTCCACCAAAACCAAAGGTATTTGAAAGCGCAATATTTACTGTTCTTTTTTCTGCTTTATTGAATGTGAAGTTTAACTTTTCATCAAGTGCTGGATCAGGAGTCGTATTATTTATGGTTGGCGGTACGATATCTTCTTTGACAGATAAGATACAAGCTAAAGCTTCAATCGCTCCCGCGGCACCTAACAAGTGTCCTGTCATTGATTTTGTCGAGCTTATGTTCAAGTTGAAGGCATGTTCGCCAAAAACCTCCTCTATCGCCTTAACTTCAGCCACATCGCCTAGGGGTGTCGATGTTCCATGCACATTTACATAGTCTATTTGCTCAGGGTTAATTTGGGCATCTTCAATTGCAGCCATCATGGTGTTTTTCGCACCAAGGCCATCAGGGTGTGGAGCTGTCATATGATAAGCATCACCTGACATTCCTCCACCAATAACTTCAGCATAAATTTTTGCTCCTCTTTTGATGGCGTGATCATATTCTTCGAGGATTAATGCCCCTGAACCTTCTCCTAAAACAAATCCATCCCTTTCAGCATCAAAAGGTCTTGAGGCAGTTTCTGGTGTTTCATTTCTAGTGGATAAGGCACGCAGTGCATTGAATCCGCCCATACCCATTTCGTTGACACACGCTTCAGAACCACCAGTTACAATTGCATCGGCTTTTCCAAGGCGAATGATATTGAATGAGTCAATGATGGCATTTGTTGCTGAAGCACATGCGGATACAGTGACATAGTTCGGACCTCTGAGGTTATTTTTGATTGAGATTTGACCTGCGGCCATATCTGCAATCATCTTCGGAATGAAAAACGGGTTTAAACGGGGAGGTCCTTCACTGGCAAAGTAGCCTTTAGCTTCTTCTTGAAATGTATTTAACCCTCCAATACCCGAGCCCCATATCACACCAATTCGGTCGTGGTTCGGGTCTGACGCTAATATACCTGAATCTGCGAGAGCTTCATCACTTGAAACCATTGCATACTGGGTAAAAAGGTCCATTTTTCGGGCTTCCTTGCGGTCGATGAAATCGTTCGCGTTGAAACCTTTCACTTCACAAGCGAATTGGGTTTTGAACAATGAAGCGTCGAAATGAGTAATAGGTGCAGCTCCGCTCTTGCCGGCAATTAGGTTCTGCCAAAATTCTGACGTCGTATTACCAATTGGGGTAAGTGCGCCAAGACCAGTTACAACTACTCGTTTTAACTCCATAAAGTCCGTTAAAAATGTGTCCTATTATTTTGCGTTTTCGGCAATGTAATCAATTGCATCACCCACTGTTTGAATTCCTTCAGCTTTGTCGTCTGGAATAGAAATATTGAATTGCTTTTCAAATTCCATGATTAATTCAACCGTGTCTAAGGAGTCAGCCCCTAAGTCATTTGTGAAACTTGCTTCATTTGCAACCTCACTTTCTTCAACGTTTAATTTGTCCACGATGATTGCTACAACTTTTTCTCTGATATCTGACATCTTTTAATTTTTTTATGTTTATGGTTGCAAAGAAAAAAAAGATATAGCCAATTAACAACATAATCTTCAATTATTTATCAACTGAGAGGTCTTGATTAACCTTCTAAAGTTTACAAACTCTTAACTTTGCAACAGTAAAGTATGCTTAAGATTGCGATTTTTATTTCAGGGGAAGGTTCCAATGCGGTTAAAATGCTTGACAACTACAGTAAAAGCAATGCTATTGAGGTTGCTTTGATCTATAGCTCCAGGCCGAACAAACATTTAAAAGCTTTGTGTAAACAGCTAGGTGTTGTCTTTCATTACAGCTTGTGGAATGAGAATGAGAAAATAAATCTGCTTGAGCTTTGTAAAAAATTGAGCATTGATTGGGTAATATTGGCTGGGTTTTTGAAGCTCATTCCAGAATCCTTTCTTACTCATTTTCCAAATAAAATGATAAATATACATCCCGCATTACTCCCAAAATTTGGAGGGAAGGGTATGTACGGAATGCACGTGCACAATGCAGTAATTCATGCAAAAGAAGTAGAATCAGGAATCACCATCCATTATGTAAATGGTTCTTATGATGAGGGCCAAATTATTGCGCAGTTTAAGGTGGCAATTTCGGAAGAAGAAACCCCAGAAACCCTTGCGGTTAAAATTAGAGCATTAGAGCACAAGCATTTTTCAGATAGTGTCGCAAAGGTTTTAATACCAAGTAGGCACTAAGAAACCTCTCTGCCTAGTACCTCTGCAAAGTGCCAACAATCTTCAAAAGAGTTATAAAGCGGAGCAGGTGCAACCCGGATCACATTGGGTTCCCTCCAATCTGCTATAATTCCTTGTTCTGTCAGGAGGTCAAATTTCTTTTTTCCATCTTTTTCTAGGACAAGAGACAATTGGGAGCCTCTTTCAAAAATAGAGCTAGGCGTAATGATCTTTAGAAAATTTCCGTTCTCGGAGGAGAC
>CAJWAO010000067.1 GCA_913020765.1 uncultured Flavobacteriales bacterium
GTGGAGTCGGAGGGGTTCGAACCCTCGTCCAAACGACGATTATTCAAGCTTTCTACATGCTTAGTTTCTGATTATTTTTCGATTAAAGCTCGGACAGAGACCCCCAAAACTTTAACTTAGATACTAGTGTCTTATGCCCACTTAGTACCATCGTGAGCACCAGCCCGATGGTTTGGACTTCCTGATGGCGTGCCTAACGGGCCGAAGCCTGCCGGAAGTACTTGTTCAACCTACTGTGCTTCAGTTGAATTAAGCCAATTAACATTCCGTTAATTAAGCAGCAAGTGCGTATGACGTATTGTCAATTATAGTTTGTGACGCGATTTTTAAGAGGTTCACCACAACCCTCTGCATGCTGACACTTGACCAATGCTACCGCTGTCAAATCCAATGTCGACCCCAAAGAACGTTCTACAAAGTTAGAACTAATAACGTGTAAATTCAAAAAGGGTTCACAAAGTCCGTTAAAAAGAGGGTGTCCCTGTGGTGCGGTATTTTTTAGGTCGATCAGAATAGGTTCCTCGTGCCCTAATGATTGATTTTGGGTAATCCGTTATGATCGCATCGATTCCAAGATCCATCATTTTATGTGCATCAATAGCTGTATTGACTGTCCAAGCATAAATGGATATGTTTTTGCCTCTGAGCTGACCAAGCTTTCTTTTATTGATGGTCTTGTGATACATTCCAAGTGCAAAGGGGGTGAAGGACAATTCATTGAGGTGGGATTTTATTGATTTAGAAGGTAAATAGGTGAGGTAGGCGAGTCGAAGTTTTGGTGCTTTTTTATGAAGTGCTTCAAGGATGTTTTTATCAAAACTCATGTAAACCACATTTGGAAATTGATAAGTAGCATGCGCTTTAAGGATGATATCAGCAAAGTCATCTGGAAGAGGTTGTGAAATACCATATTCAGATGCTTCTGATTTGATTTCAAATAAAATCAGCTTCCCCCGAATAATTGACCTTAGCTCTGTAACAGCATCTTTTAATAGTGGTTTTCTTGTGATTTTTTTTTGTTGCTCTGGAAATTGTGGATGTGGCTTTGAGCCGCAATCAAAGGCTTCAATCTCATCCTGATTCATTTTATAAATATTGTAAAGCTTTTCATTAGCAATACTTTTTCCACTAGGGGCTAGGCAAAAATCGTGATGAAAATATGGCTCATGTGAGATGACAAGATTTCCTTCTCCATTCACGACAACATCCCATTCTATACCATCTGCACCATCTTCAATTGCCTTTTTAAATCCTGAAATAGAATTTTCAGGCATTGTTCCTCGGGATCCTCTATGTCCAATAACTCTTATCGTATTTTGGGCAAGGAATAAGCCTGAACTTAAGATCATAATGATTAGGTTTAAATGTTTCATAATAAGAATTATAGGACATAAAAAAAGGCTTCATTTGAAGCCTTTTCTGATTTGGTATTTAAAGTCTTCCGAGCATTCCTTTTTTGAGCTTCGCGCTAGCTGGTTTGTCTCCAAGCCAAATCGCGTAAAGCGCTTTTTTGAATTCAAGTCCTTCAACAATACCCTTGTATTTTCCGTTGATGGTTACTGCTACGCCTTTACCAGGGACATAAATCATTAAAATTTCATCTTTCACCTTGAATGGGTCGGCAAAGAACCCTTTAAATTTAGCAATTTCAGCTGCAGATGCTTTCCCAGTAGATGCATTTGCAAAACCTTCTTTAACAGATTCGTTAAACTTATCTCTCGTTACTTTACTAGAGGTAATGACGATTTTAATTGCCGAGCTTGCGTCTGCTGCCATCACCTTATTCGCGTCCATTGTAGTTTTTTCGAGGTAAAGCCCCGCAACATACAAATCGAGTGTATACTTCTCTCTTAGGCCACAACCATTAAAATATAGGGACGTTCCCTTGATGTCTAATTTTGGAGGAAAGGTAACTCCAGAAATAGTTCTGTTCTGCGCAATAGAGCCATGCGCCATAAAAAGTACCAAAAGGCTCGATAAAATAAATTTCATAAGATTATATTTTTTAATTCCGAAAACAATTTTTGTTTTCACTTGGGTTTGCAATTATCATGCTAAAATAAAGATTCAGTCTGTGAATTCCTTGATTGAATTGTTATATTTAGCTTAAAATACTAGGAAATTATGAAATTATTAGCCGTTCTACTACTCTCAATTGCAGGAATGTATCTGGGGTATAAGTTAAGAAAATCAAGTAAAGACACCAATAACGAACGTTTTGAAATCTATGGTGGCTTGACGTTTTTAATTGCACTAACCGGTGGGATTTTAGCTACTGCCTTATTTCTTTTGAAGGGTGAATCATGGACGATCGAAAATAAAATG
Organism: uncultured Flavobacteriales bacterium; assembly: GCA_913020765.1. GTDB lineage: Bacteria > Bacteroidota > Bacteroidia > Flavobacteriales_D > Crocinitomicaceae > UBA952. The sequence continues at coordinate 2,326 of CAJWAO010000067.1, forward strand.
ATGTTTCGTCTGATATGTTTTGCAGTGGTTGGTTTAATGTTTGTTTTGATAGGAGTTAGGCTTACAGCAAGTGCCAAGCGTGATGGAAATAAGCTCGGTCAAATCGCTGGATTAACTTGGGTCTTAGTGGCTTGTTTCGTAAGTGGGCTTATGATTACCAGAACGAATAAAATGAATGACGGTTGGACCACAGAAAGACAGGCGCAGGTGATGAGTGCATGCGAGGGAATGGCTGACCAAGGTAATAGTTTTAATTGTCCTTGTTATGTAAGAGAGGTAATGAATGCATTCAAAAATCCTTTAGATTACAATAAGGCTATGGAAGATGAGAGTAGTGGAAAAAAGGCCGGTTTTATTGCTAAAATGGAGGAAGATTGCCCTTGTGGCGGTGCAAGTTTTGATGAATCTGAAGTTGAATCAATTGATCTTCCTTTCTAAAACATATAATTCAGTTCTTATGAAAATAATTTTTACATCTATCGCTACTATTTCTTTGCTATTGTCATCTTGCGGAAGTCCAGAAGAATCTATGAACAGGACGATGGCAGATTTTACTGAAAAATGTATCGAAGACGTCTACGATTGTGAGTGCTATGGTAATAAAGTAAAAGCGCACTTTAAGACGGATGAGGCCTATATCAAACATTACGAAGTGAACAACGAAATTCCAGACGAATTAGTCGAGTCTCTTTTTGACTGCATGAAATAATAGGAATAGTCTTGCCTAATGCTTTGCAGCCAAGTAGCGCTCAGCATCTAGAGCAGCCATACATCCTGTACCTGCGGCAGTTACCGCTTGTCTATATGTTTTATCGGCAGCGTCACCCGCAACGAAAACTCCTTCTACATTCGTATGGCTCGTGCCGGGTTCCTCATACTCAATATAGCCAGTTTCATCCATCTTTAGGTATTCTTTGAATATGTCCGTATTTGGTTTATGACCAATGGCGACAAAAAATCCGGTACAAGAAATCTCAAACTCTTCATTTGTCTTGTTGTTAAATGCCTTCACACCCGTAACAAGCTGGCCATCACCGAGCACCTCTTTTGTTTCAGTATTGTATAAAATTTCAATATTCTCTGTCTTCCGAACGCGTTCAGCCATTATTTTTGAAGCCCTAAACTCATCTCTTCTTACGAGCATCGTGACTTTGGTGCACAGTTTTGAAAGGTAGTGTGCCTCCTCGCAAGCAGAATCTCCCGCTCCGACAATTACTGTTTCTTGACCTCGATAAAAGAAACCGTCACAAACCGCGCATGCAGAAACTCCACCACCGAGCTGTAGATACTTTTGTTCGCTTTCAAGTCCAAGGTATTTTGCAGAGGCCCCTGTTGATATAATCACAGTGTCTGCATGGATTTCAGTTCCATCATCCGCCCAGCATTTATGTACCTCTCCTGAAAAGTCAACTTTGTCTATGAATCCAGGACGAACATCTGTATCAAATCTTTGCGCTTGGTCCTTTAATTCAATCATCATTTCGGGTCCCGTAACGCCATCTCTATATCCGGGGAAGTTTTCTACCTCATTTGTAGTTGTAAGCTGCCCTCCAGGCTGTAAGCCTTCGTAAAGTACTGGTTTCATATCAGCTCTGGCAGCGTAAATCGCAGCTGTGTAGCCTGCAGGACCAGAACCTATAATCAGACATTGAATTCGTTCTATAGCGCTCATAAATTTTTTTTATACAAAAATAATTGAATGTCTATAATGACCTAATGAAATTCAAAAAAGCTTCGCCTTATTTTCTCAGCTTGAATTTTGCTATTCTTCCTTCTGTTGCCGAAGCAATCAGTTTGTTTTTTAGAACAGTGAGGGTGTAAAACTTTCCTGAGGTTAGAGGGCTCCAATTTTCTCCATTGTCCAAGGAGTAGTCTATTCCTGTGGTTCCACATGTATAGTAAACACCCTTGTGCTCAATAACGCATGAACGGTAACCTCTAGGTTTGGTTGTAGGTGCTTTCCAGGTTTTACCTCCGTCACTTGTAATGAAGCAGTTTTTTGAAGCATCTTCCGGTCTTTTATAATTTCCTCCAACAACGACACCTTCTAATTTATTTTTCATGGCTACAGAGTAAGCGCCTGAACTAGCTCGAGATTCAAATGGAAGTTTGGCGGTAAACCAAGTCTCTCCTAAATCTTCAGTTTTGATGAATCTTGAGGATTGACCACCTGTTACGATCACAAACATTTCATCTTTATAAATGATGCTCGTACCACTCGCAGAAAAACCGTATTCTCCCTCTAATGCTACCAATGGTGTTTTTACAGGGGTCCATCGAACACCTCCTGAGGTAGTGGTATATACAGGGAAAACTCCATCAATTGGATCGCCATAAAGCATACCTTTCATTGCATATAATGCCATTCCATCATAAAAAACATCTTTGTAATCTGCACGCATCCGCATGGCAACACCATTCAAAATATAGGTTAGTTGGCTTGCTTTGTTGCTCTGCATTGCAATGACCTTTTGACCATTTACATTGATATCTCTTAGCTCATAAAGGGGAGAATTAAGGTTGAGGCACCTAGATTTGTTTGTTTTGATATTATATTCATAGACCAAGCCTGTGTTTGCACTCAAGTAAATGCTATTTTTAAATCCTGCAATTCCTCTGGAATGTGTTCTGGAGTCTGCATAATGGTGGTATTGAGCAAACGATGCTGTAAACAGCAGACTAAATATTACGAAAACGAGCGTTGAAATGCTTTTTGTGTTCATTTTTGATTGAATTGAGGTTATTGGGTATCGATTTTTTCCATCTTTTATGAGACCATATCCATTGACTCGGTTCATTTAAAATATCTTTCTCTAAGAAATGTACATATTTTTCGGTGATTTTGCCATAAGGTAAAGATATTGGATCCTCGCAAATGAGCTTAAATTCGAGTTCATAATATCCCCGCTTTATCTTTTGTACAGAATAATATATTACTGGAAGCTTATAGGTATTTGAAATCATTTCTGTTCCAAATGTGAAAGCTGTCGGTTGGTTTAAAAAATTTGTCCAGTAGCTCTTTTTAACGCTACCTGGTGATTGATCTCCCAACACGAGAATGGCAAATGGGTCGTTATTCGGGTTTTCTATTTCTTTTTTATAGTTGTTCGAATCTGTTACAACCATTCCGAACCTTGCACGTCGCTTATTTATCTCAGAGCCGAGTGAAGCTTGTTTTAAGGGCATTCCAATACCGATTGCATGATGTTTGATTGCGGCATTTTGATAGCTGATCCACCATTCCCAATTATTGATATGACCAGCACAGAGCACAATACTTTTACCGTCGTCAAAATAGGCATTGACAAGCTCGGGATTACGAATCTTGAAACGCTTTTTTAAGGAATTTTCTGACATACTAAGGTTTTTAATTCCTTCCACGATAATGTCCGAAAAATGTTGATAATAGTCCTTAATAATTTGTTTTTTAGCTTTCTGATCTAGTCTTGGGAAGCTTTCATTTATATTTCGAACAACTACCGATTTTCGATATCTGATAACCCTGTATAAAAAAAAGTAAATCAGATAGGAAAGCCGATAAAGGAAGAACAAGGGAAGCCAAGAAATCGGAAGTAACAACAAGAAGAATAGCGCCTTTCCCATTATTTTTTGTACTTATTTTTCCAAAGATGATGCTGGTTTCGCTCAATATCTTGCTCTTTAGCGCTCGAACCTGCATTGTAAAAGGATGTACCTGCGATTTCTTTGGGTAGATACTCTTGTGCTACAAAGTTCCCATCGAAATCGTGGCTGTACTTATATTTTTCTCCGTAACCGAGCTCTCTCATAAGTGCACTTGAGGCATTTCTCATGGCAATGGGTACATTAAGATTACCAGTTTTTTGAACGACCTGCTGGGCATTATTGATAGCCCTGTAGGCACCATTCCCTTTAGCGCTATCTGCAAGGTATATTGTGCATTGTGCCAATATGATTCTTGATTCAGGCCATCCTATTTTTTCGACAGCTTGAAAGGTTGTATTGGCCATCAGCAAAGCATTTGGATTGGCCAGACCAATATCTTCAGAAGCCAAAATAATCAAGCGTCGAGCGATGAATTTTGGATCTTCGCCACCCTCAACCATTCTTGCCAACCAATAGATTGCTGCGTTTGCATCACTCCCTCGAATGGATTTAATGTATGCTGAAATGATATCGTAGTGCTGGTCTCCATCTTTATCATATCGTGCAAGCGATTGTTGTGCATTCTCTTGCACTAGCGTATTCGTTATTACAATGCCTTCGTTTTGTGGCAAAGAACCTATAATAATTTCGAATACGTTTAATATTTTTCGTGCATCTCCACCAGATATCGCAAGTAAACTTTCATATTCTTGAATGGTAATTTTACGTTGTGATAACAGCTCGTCTTTTAATATCGCCCTATCTAAAAGCTTTATGAGATCTGCTTTTGTATGGTCTTTCAATGTATAGACGTGGCATCTAGATAAGAGCGCAGAGATGACCTCAAAGGAAGGGTTTTCGGTTGTGGCTCCAATTAAGGTTACAATGCCTTTTTCAACGGCACCTAATAAGGAGTCTTGTTGAGATTTGGAAAAACGATGTATTTCGTCAATGAATAGTATGGTTCCTGATTCTTGAAACATTCCTGCATTTTGAACCTTTGCAATCACCTCACGAACATCTTTTACACCAGATGATATTGCGGACAAGGTGTGGATTGTCTTTTTAAGTTTTTCCGCAACAAGATAGGCTAATGTTGTTTTTCCAACACCCGGCGGTCCCCAAAAAATCATTGATGGAATAATTCCTGCTTCCAAGGCTCTAGTTAGCGGAGCATTTTCCGAAAGTAAATGTTCCTGACCGATGTACTCTTCCAAGTTTTTGGGGCGCATTCTTTCGGCAAGAGGGGCAAGAACATTCATATCACAAATTTAAGGAAAGATTGAAACCAAGCTTGAAATTTGTGTCCATTTCACATATCCTCATTATTTTTACCCTCGTGTTAAATGGAAAACAAATAGCCGTTGTTCTCCCTGCTTACAATGCGGCTCAAACAGTAGGGAAAACATATAGAGAAATACCTATGGATCTGGTAGATACAGTCATTCTTGTTGACGATGCAAGTAAAGACAATACATCTGCCGTAGCCCAAGAATTAGGTATTGAACATGTAATCCGACATGAATCCAATAAGGGCTATGGTGGCAATCAAAAATCATGTTATGAGAAAGCCCTCTCATTGGGGGCGGATATCATTATTATGTTGCATCCAGATTATCAATACACACCAAAGTTGATTCATGCAATCTCAGGTATTATTGCCTACGATGTTTATCCGGTTGTGCTGGGTTCACGTATTTTGGGGAAAGGTGCTCTTAAAGGAGGAATGCCCATATATAAATATATCGCAAATAGGATACTCACCTTGTTTCAGAATATTTTAATGGGACAAAAATTATCTGAGTATCATACCGGTTACAGGGCTTTTTCCAAAGAGATTTTTGAGAACATTAACATACATAGTAATTCTGATGATTTTGTATTTGACAATCAAATGCTCGCTCAAATATGTTTTAAGGGATATGAAATAGGAGAGCTTACTTGTCCTACAAAGTATTTTGAAGAAGCATCATCGATTAACTTTAGCCGCTCAACAACCTATGGCTTGGGTGTTTTAAAAACCTCTTTGCTTTTCCGTTTAGCCAAATGGAAGGTATTCACGCATAAAATATTTAAATAAAATGTCAGAAGATAAAAAAGTTATTTTTTCAATGGTAGGTGTCACAAAATCAACGCCTCAAGGAAAACAAATTATTAAGAACATACATCTTTCGTTTTTTTACGGAGCGAAAATTGGGATTATCGGACTCAATGGTTCTGGTAAATCAACAGTAATGAAGATCATTGCTGGTTTAGATCAGGCCTATCAAGGAGACGTTGTCTTTTCCCCAGGTTATTCAGTAGGATATTTACCACAAGAACCTGAATTAGACCTCGATAAGTCGGTCAAGGAGGTTGTCATGGAAGGGTGTCAAGAGACAGTGGATGTTTTGAAAGAATATGAGGAGATCAATGCCTCTTTTATGGATGAGGCGGTGCTTAATGATCCAGATAAGATGGAAAAGCTTATCGCCCGCCAGGGTGAAGTTTCTGACAAAATTGACGCCTTGGATGCATGGGAGCTCGATAATAAACTTGACCGGGCCATGGATGCTTTACGCTGTCCTCCAGATGATCAAAAAATAAGCACATTATCAGGTGGAGAAAAAAGAAGAGTGGCTTTATGTAGATTGCTCCTGAAAAATCCAGATATATTATTGTTAGATGAGCCTACCAACCACTTAGATGCAGAGTCTATAGATTGGTTAGAGCAGCATTTACAGCAATATAAAGGAACAGTAATTGCTGTAACCCATGACCGTTACTTCTTGGATAATGTGGCGGGATGGATTCTTGAGTTAGACAGGGGAGAGGGTATCCCATGGAAAGGAAACTACACCTCATGGCTTGAGCAGAAAGGAAAACGCTTAAAAGAAGAGGAGAAATCTGAATCCAAAAGACAGAAGGTTTTGGCTAGAGAATTAGAGTGGGTCAGAATGAATCCCAAAGCGAGACAGGCCAAGAACAAAGCGAGAATTCAAAATTACGAGAAGCTGCTATCGCAAGATACGAAGGCTAAGGAAGATAAGCTTGAGATTCCAATACCAAACGGTCCGCGTTTGGGTACGAACGTGATTGATGCAGAGCGTGTTTCCAAGTCATTTGGAGAAAAATTACTTTATGACAACCTAAACTTCAAGTTACCACCCGCTGGTATCGTAGGAGTTATTGGTCCGAATGGAGCAGGTAAAACAACTATTTTCAAGATGATTATGGATGAACTACAGCCTGATGGTGGGGAATTTCAGGTAGGTGACACTGTCAAGCTAGGTTATGTTGACCAAACACATAAAGATATTCATCCTGATAAATCTGTATTTGATGTTGTTTCTAATGGCCTCGAATATGTTGAAGTAGGGAATCAAAAAATAAACTCAAGGGCCTATCTCTCAAAGTTCAACTTTAATGGTTCTGACCAGAATAAAAAGGTAGGTGTGCTTTCAGGTGGTGAAAGGAATCGATTGCATTTGGCCATGACGCTGAAGATCGAGGCAAATGTTTTATTACTCGATGAGCCTACCAATGATATTGATGTCAATACCTTAAGAGCCTTAGAGGAAGGTATACAGAATTTCGCAGGCTGTGCAGTAGTAATCTCTCACGACAGATGGTTCTTAGATAGAATTTGTACACATATTTTGGCTTTTGAAGGTGACTCCGAGGTTTATTGGTTTGAAGGCAC
>CAJWAO010000068.1 GCA_913020765.1 uncultured Flavobacteriales bacterium
TTGAACAGGCGTTTCAATTCACTTGCCTCAGCAGGTTTCATTTTTCCGGCAAGGATTAACGACAATTGTTTTCGGCGAAGCGCTGCTTCAAAACGTGATTTTTCCTCATCAGATTCGGGAATTATTTCCGGTACCTGAATAGGCCCACCGTTTTGATCAACGGCAACAAATGTATATATCGCATCATTACACTTCTCGCGAACACCTGTTACTTGATTTTCAACAAATACATCAATGATTATCTCCATGGACGAATAAAAAGATCTTGAGACCTTTGCTTCAAGCGTAACAATCGACGCCTCTTTAATTGGTTTTTTGAAGGATACATGATTCACCGAAGCTGTAACAACCACACGACGACAATGACGTTGTGCAGAGACACTTGCGATAACATCCATCCAGGCAAGTAACTCTCCTCCGAAAAGATTTCCGAGTGTATTTGTATCATTAGGCAATACTACTTTTGTTGCGATAGACAGCGTATCAATTGCTTTTCTCTTTTTCATGGGGCAAATTTAAGCATAACTTATCATCCGTTTTTAAATAATCATATATTTCATCAGGTCATTTTAATCTAATATAGCTCACTAAAAGCTTTATTGAACGTGGTGCAAAAAATAAATAAAAGCTTATCTTAGCAAACCTTAAACCAAAATCAGCGTTATTCTAAAAAACAACCAATGAAAATTACAGCAATTCTTATTTCATTCTCTTTTTTACTCTTTAGCTCATTGAGTGCTCAAAACAAGCGGGTTTTTGACCCTACAAATGCACGAGACGGTGAAACTGTCGAATACTGCCATCAGCATATAAAAATGAAGGAGCTGCGAAAAGATGAAAATTTCATCATGCAGAATGCTCAGGGAGAGGAGGAGTTCAATAAAAAGCTCAAAGAGCCAATGGAAAAGGATGTGATTTATACCATCCCAATTGTATTTCATGTTCTTCACAACGAAGGACCTGAAAATATTTCAGATGAGCAAATTCATGACGCACTGTTTGTTTTAAATAGAGATTTTAGTCTTGGAAATGCTGATGCTGCTAATGTTCATCCTGACTTTCAAGGTATGCCAGCAAATTCGGAGATTGAGTTTGTTTTGGCAACAAAAGCACCAAATGGTGTCTGTTTTAAAGGAATTACTCGCACCGCTTCAGTTCTCAGTGTACAAGGTGAAGATGGAGGAGACCAAGTAAGCGCAATTGTCTCCGGAAATGATGTTTACAATGGTACTTGGCCCGGAAACAGATATTTAAACGTCTTTGTTTGTGGTGATATTGGAGGCGCCGCGGGTTACACCTATAATCCTGGAAATTGGAATGCAACGAGTATGACGAACGGAATATGGTTGCTTCACAATTATACGGGGTCAATAGGTACAAGTTCTGTGGGTACAAGTCGAACACTAACGCACGAAGTGGGACACTGGTTAAATTTGAGTCATACATGGGGTGGGGATAACAATCCAAACGTCTCAACGAGTTGTAATCAAGATGACGGGGTGCAGGATACTCCATTATGTATTGGTGTTACTTCGTGCAATATGAACTCTAATGGATGTAGTGGTGACAACGCTTATTGGGGTTTTAACATTAGAGATAACGTGGAAAATTACATGGATTATTCTTATTGTTCAAAAATGTTTACCGAAGGCCAGAAAGCAAGAATGCGCGCAGCGCTCCAAGTGCAAAGCACAGGTAGAAAAAATCTTTGGCAAACGAGTAATTTGAATATGACTGGAGCTACAGGTGTATTAGTTTTATGTAAGGCCCAGTTTGAAGCGGATAGGACTACATTGTGTGCAGGAGATGCAATACAATTTACCGACGACTCCTACAATGCTGTTTCAAGCTGGAATTGGTCCATATCTCCCTCTACAGGCTGGACTTTTTCTAGTGGTTCAAGTGCGTCTTCACAAAATCCAAATATTGTTTTCTCTGAAGAAGGACTTTATACAATAACGCTCACAGCTTCAGATGGCACAACAACAGATGTTGAAACCAAAAACAATTACATAAGGGTGTTGCCTTCAGCGGCCGGTCTACCTTTTTGGGAAGGTTTTGAGGCGTACACTTCTTTGCAAAATTTGACCAATTGGGAAGTTGTGAATGTTAACAACAACAATGCATTCACATTGGAGTCCAGCTTTGGGTATTCTGGAACGAAATGTGTTAGGTTGCCGAATTTTGGTCAGCAAGGTTCAAATGTAGATGAGTTAATTTCTCAATCTATAGACGTTTCTACTGTTCCTGAGACAGAGGACATCACCCTAAGTTTTAGATATGCCTACCGAAAAAGAACATCGGCCAATTATGAGCTTCTAAAGGTCTTTGTCTCCAATAACTGTGGGGATGATTGGTCTCAAAAAAAGACCTTAGGAGGAAATCAGTTGGGGTCTACTGCATCCAATTCAAGCTGGTACCCTACCTCTTTAGATGATTGGAAAACCGTTCACGTGGTGAACATAAATGAGTCTTTTTATTCTCCAACGTTTAGAATGAAATTTAGGTTCGAAGGGGAAGGAGGTAATAATTTTTATTTAGATGATATTAACCTCTATCAAGGCCCTCCTTCTGATGATCTTGTGACGGGATTATTGGACGATGCAAAGGAAATAGGTTTGAGCGTGTATCCGAATCCTGTTGACGCAGAACTATCTGTAGATTTTGAATTGAACTCAAATCAGTCCTTGGAGGTTAAAATAGTCAACCTACTTGGTAAAGTCGTTGGTTCTTATGGAATACATGCAAATGAGGGTAAAAATACAGTGCTTCTTAATACACAATCATTGTCTCACGGCACCTATATTATTGAACTCGTAGGTGAGAATATTTCCTCTTCTCTACCTTTTGTAAAGCTGTAGTTATAAGTCTTGGAAATGTTTGAGTATGATTTCAGCCTTGTGTTTACCTACTAATTTCTTGAGCTCGGTTATTTCCGCTTTTTGAATACGCTCTATTGTCTTAAATTTTTGAAATAACAGTTGAATCGTTTTAGGACCAACACCTTCAATATCCTCTATTTTAGAGTGAAGAGCTGCGTTGCTTCTTTTGTTCCGGTGGAACTCGATGCCGAATCGATGGGATTCATTTCGCATGAATTGAATGACCTTTAGACTTTCACTTCGTTTGTCAAGATATATTGGATAGCGATCACCAGGAAAAAAAATTTCTTCTAATCGCTTTGCAATACCAACGATGGGTACCTTACCTCTTAAATTAAGTGCTTCGAGTGCTGAAACCGCCGCACTAAGTTGTCCTTTCCCTCCATCGACAATAACTAGATTTGGCAAACCTTTTTTTTCGTCGATCAATCTTTTATATCGACGATAAACAACTTCTTTCATAGTGGCAAAATCATCGGGCCCTTCTACAGTTTTAACATTAAAGTGTCGATAGTCTTTTTTGGCTGGCCGCCCATTTCTAAAAACGACACAAGCCGAAACAGGAAAGCTGCCTTGGAAATTAGAATTATCAAAGCATTCCATATGGATAGGAAGGGTGCTCAATTTAAAGTCTTTCTGAATGGTTTCTAAAATTCTTTTTTCAGTACTTTTTTCAGTACGTAGAATTTCTTTTTTTCTCTGGTTCAGTATGAAGGCTTGAACATTTTTAATTGACAAGTCGATGAGCTGTTTCTTTTCGCCTCTTTGGGGGCATTCAAACCTGTAATTAGGATGCTCTAAGTGGAGTTTTTCGTTTACAAGGACAATAGAATTTGAACTATTGAACTTTTCCTTTAGATAGTCAATTTGAACAGCGCAAATTTCTTCCGGAGTTTGGTCAAGAAGGTTATTTATTTTGCTACTGTAGGCATAAACGACAGATCCCTCATGAATTACCATAAAGTTTATATAAAACGCTTGGTCTTTTTGTATTATCGTGAATACATCCAGGTCTTTAAGGTTAGATACAATAATCGATTTAGCCGAGTATTTTTTTATACTTTCTATATTTTTTTTAACCTTCTGTGCTTCCTCGAATTCGTATTTTTCAGCCAAATACTCCATTCTTTTTTTTAGCACACTTAATAATGATTTTGTTTTTCCACTGAGCAATAATTTGGCCTCAGATATAATATTTTGATAAGCATCTTCAGATTGTTTCTGCTCACATGCTCCTTCACATTTTCCAATATGAAAATCAAGACAAACAGAATATTTTTTTTCAAAAACTTTTGCGCTCGATAAGTCAAGTTTGCAACTTCTTATGGGATAGATTTCCCGAATTAGGCTCAACAATACATTCATGTGCCTAACGCTTGTGTATGGGCCATAATAAGTAGAACCATCTAAAACTTTTTTTCGGGTAGAAAAAATTCTGGGGAACGGTTCGTTTGTTACAACAATCCAAGGGTAAGTTTTGTCATCTTTTAGCAATACGTTGTATTTAGGTTGATGCGATTTAATCAAATTGTTCTCTAGTAACAGAGCATCTTTCTCCGAATCGACCACCACATGTTCAATACTCTGAATCGATTTTACGAGTGTTTTTGTTTTGAAATTTTTGCTGTTCTTCGAAAAATAGGAAGCTACCCTTTTCTTTATGTTCTTTGCTTTTCCAATGTAAATAATGACACCTTCCGAATCCAAGAATTTATAAATACCAGGAGATGTAGGTAATACCTGTAGCGAATTTTTAAGCCCTCCCGTATCTTGATACATTCTTTAAAATTAAAAACTAATCAATAAAACAGACAATCCCTTATCTTTGTTGTCATGATTGACGATATTATTCTCAATGCCTTGAAAGAAGACATCGGTGATGGAGACCATTCTTCGTTATCGTGTTTGAAGGACACTGACCTAGGAACGGCTAAATTAATCGCAAAAGAGAAAGGCATCCTTGCCGGAGTGGAAGTCGCGAAACGCGTTTTTGAACTATATGATTCAAATTTATCTACTGAGGTATTCCTTGAAGATGGATCCGAGGTTACTGTTGGTAGTATAGTACTTGAGGTGAGTGGAAAGGCTCAATCTATATTGAGTACAGAAAGATTGGTCCTGAATATCATGCAACGAATGAGTGGAATAGCCACAAAGACACGTCAAATTGTAAATCAAATTAAAGGCACGAATGCCCGCATTTTAGATACGAGAAAGACTACGCCAGGAATTCGTCAGTTAGAAAAAATGGCCGTCGTAATTGGAGGAGGCATGAACCATAGATTTGGCTTGTTTGATATGATTATGCTGAAAGACAACCATATTGATTTTGTAGGAGGGGTTCGAAATGCAATAGAGCAATCAAAAGCGTATGTTCAGGAAATGGATATACCAGTAGAAATAGAGGTTGAGATTCGAACGAAATCTGAGCTTATCGAGGCAGTTTCGACAGGGGGTATTAAGCGAATATTATTAGATAATTTTACTCCTAATGAATTAAGAGATTTAGTCCCCTTAATTCCTGATTCAATTGAGTCAGAAGCATCTGGTGGAATTACAGAGTCAACTATTTTGGACTATGCCAAAACAGGGGTGGATTTTATTTCAATGGGTGCATTGACACATTCAGTAAAAAGTTTAGACCTTAGCTTAAAGGCATACTTCTAAGCTTCCATGTAATTTTTAAGGTCCAATAAGAAATCTACATCTTCTTCTAATTTATTTCCAATAACAACAAGGTTTGCACCGGAATTGTGTGCGGCTTTGACACGTTTAATCGAATTTAAACCACCACCTACAATCAAGGGAGACTTTACTGTTGATAGGGTTTCAATCATTTCGCACGAAATTGGTCGAATTGCTCCGCTTCCGGCATCGGCATATATCAATTTCTGACCGAGATGTTTACCTGCGAGCGCGGTTTTTCTTGCAATCGAGAACTCGTCTTGAGGTATCGGTTGAGTCCCTGAAACATACTGCACTGAGCTCATTTTACCTCCATCAATCAAGAGATATGAAGTTGGAATTGTTTCAATGTTCATCTGCTCCAATTCGTCAATCGCCTCCACGTGTTGACCGATTAAAAAATCGGGATTCCGACCTGAAATTAAAGAGAGAAACAAGAGTGCGTCCGCATTATTTGAGATATGGTGAGCGGCTCCGGGAAATAAAACCAAGGGTATTGATAGCATTTTTTTTGCCATTTCAACGCATTGGTCGAAATCTGATTTAGCAACTGAGCTGCCACCCACAAATATAAAGTCAGGTTCCGCCAATTTGATTTTTATCAAAAAATCTGCAAGCGATTCTTTGGTTTTAAATTTATCCGGATCAACCAAAACAGCAATGCCCTTGGATAGTGAGCTGATTTTATCAAATATATGCATCTGACTATGTTGTGTAAGTTAATATCTGACCACCAATTTCCTCATGGGCCAAATTAAATTCAAAGACCTTTTTTTTTGCAGCCGCTCTGCACGAATATGTATTCTTCAATCGCTCAATAATTTTTATCTCTTTTAGAAAATCTAATCCTGGTTGATCGGTCTTTTTATAGGCCGCTTCTTTTAATGCCCAAAGCAGTGTCATATCATAAGTGCTCTGTTCATTAAATAAATTTGCTTCCTCTTTTGAACAAAATTTTGATTTAATTCTTAAAATTCGATTCTGCGGCTCCTCAATGTCCAAACCAATATTTGATTTCGATAAACCCAAACAAATGCTTTGCTCAGAGTGGGATATTGAAATGTGTAAAAAACCTTTTTTTAAGGTGGGCTTTCCTGAAGCGAGATAAACAATCTCATGGTCCGGAATCATTTTATTTCTTAGCTGCCTGACCCCAATAAATTCTGTTCTACGAGCTGGATGCTTAATTTTTTTTAATCTATTCCTTTCTGATGGAAATAAAAAAACTTCGTCAGAGATATCGTTTTTTGATATGATTCCAAATTCAGTTGATGAACGATTGAAAAAAATCATGAAGGGCTATTTTTTTTAACCAAAAATATGTTGTAAATTTAATAGAAATGTAGTTAGTCTCTCGTTTCGTTAAATTCTTTTTGACAATTCTTGAATGAACGTGTTTTTTTCTATATTTACCTTCTTAAACTACAGAATTTTAAACAACTGATTTAAATCATTATGGTTCGTAAAATAATTTTTATTTCCTTAAGTATCTTGTTAGCAAGTTTTTATGGATTTTCCCAAGGTGGACTTGGTACTTTAAAAGGTTCCGTTAAAGACGGTGACACTGGTGAACCTTTACCTTTTAGTAAAGTCCTAATCAAACAGAATGGAAGTATTAAAGGTGGTAAGAACACCGATATCGATGGTAAATTCCAGATTAACGCCATTCAGCCAGGTTCCTACACAGTGGAACTTCGTGCTACAGGTTACCAAACCCAAGCAGTTGAGGGAGTTGTCATTTCTTCTGATAAAATCACATTCTTGGATGATTTAGAAATGGTAAAACCTAAAGATGTTCAAGAACTAGACGAAGTTAAAGTTATTGCTTACGTTGTTCCTCTAATCGATAAAGACGGTGGGGCATCAGGTAAAACTGTTACCAGAGAGGACATCTCAAGACTACCTGTGCGTTCTGCAGCTGGAGTAGCGGGGACTGTTGGTGGTGTGAATGCAAATGAAAGTTCAGGTGCATTATCTGTGAGGGGTTCGCGTTCTGATGCTACGTACTATTACATTGATGGAATTAAAGTTCGTGGTTCATCCAATCTTCCTAAATCAGCGCTTCAAGAAGTAGCGGTCATTACCGGAGGTGTACCTGCTAATTATGGTGATGTTACGGGTGGTATTATATCCATTACGACTCGAGGCCCTTCAAAAACCTTTTTTGGAAGCTTTGAAGCAGTATCCTCAGGTTTTTATATAAATGGTCAAGATCCAGATGGTTATGATGGTAAAGTATACGGCCTAGATAAATTTGGTTATAATCTGTTTGAAGGTATGCTTTCGGGACCTTTGCTCAGAAGACGAGACTCCCTCGGAAATAAAACGAATCCAATTCTTGGATTTTTAGTTTCTGCGAATTTCTCTGACCGCCTTGATGCAAGACCACTTGCTGGAGGTACATATCGTATAAAGAAAGATGTGCGAGACGAATTACTAGCGAATCCATTGCGTCCAACCTCTACAGGTTTTGGTACCTTTCACAATGCTTTGTTTTTGAGAGAGTCTGATTTCGAAAAAACCCCTTGGAGAATGAATGCACGTTCAATGTCTGTATCTGGTCAGGCTAAGATTGATGTCAATACAGGACCGAGTGTAAACCTTCAATTTGGAGGTTCATTGAATTACAGGAATGGAGCTAGCTACTCCTTTACCGGCTCATTACTGAATTTTGCAAACTTTGGTGTTTCTGAAGCCTTAGACTATCGGGTATTTGGTAGATTTACGCAACGATTCACCAATGAAAGAGAAGGAAGTAGTTCGAAAATAAAGTCTGCAAACTACAACTTGATGGTGGACTATTCCAAAACGATGCGAGATGTTTACGATCCAAAACATCAGTACAATATTTTCAACTATGGTCACGTTGGTCGCTTTGAAACGTCAAGGATACCTTCTTACGAGTTCAACCCTGTTACCAATACATATGTTCACAATGGATTCAGAGATTTAGAGGTTGCATTTACTCCCTCAGAGACCAATGCCGCGCTAGCAGCGATCACCAGTCAATATTATGAAATTTACGCAGATGACCCCGATGGCCACTATGAGAACTTGTTTCAAATTCAGCAAGGTAATGCTCTGAGAAATGGGGATGCACCAGGAAGCGTCTACAGCATATGGAGTAATATAGGTTCCCCTTATAATTACTTTGGTAAAACAGAAAATGACCAATTCAGGGTAACAGGAGCAGGTTCTGTGATTATTGGAGACCACTCGATATCTTTAGGTTTTGAGTATGAGCAGCGTGTTGACCGTGGTTGGACCTCAGGTACAACCACAGGAGGCGGAACTCAGGGACCTCTAGGGATATGGACCATTGCAAGACAGCTAGCAAACTTCCATATCACCGAGCTTGATTTAAATTCAGGTGTTATTTCGGACTCAGGTTCTTTCAAAGCGATTACTTACGAAAGACTAAACTCGGGTTATGCCGCCCAATCAGGAACTGGTGAGTATGGAGGCCAATTAAATGACGACAACCAATCTTTCTTTGATTTTAACCTCAGAAATAAACTTGGTTTGGATGTCGCAGGTAATGATTTTGTAGATATTGACAATTACGATCCAAATTTATTTCAGTTTGATATGTT
>CAJWAO010000069.1 GCA_913020765.1 uncultured Flavobacteriales bacterium
CATAGTCGAGCTGCCTTAGCCGCATACCCAGAATTCTCATGCACTGGAGAGCAGCAAATGGTACCTGGCCTTTGGGGCGTATTTGAGGATATTTATTGTACGAAGGAAGAAAGCTTTCAATTCTTATCAAATATTTTGAATGAAGTAGTCAGTTTATTCCCGGGTAAATATATTCATATCGGCGGAGATGAGGCACCAAAGTCAAGATGGAAAAGCTGTGCTAAATGCCAAAATACAATTCAAAAAAATGGATTAACTGACGAGTACGAGTTACAAAGTTATTTTATCACTCGTATTGAGCAATTACTTAATCAGAAAGGAAAAAATCTAATAGGATGGGATGAAATTCTCGAAGGAGGCCTTTCACCAAATGCAACGGTAATGTCCTGGCGAGGTTTTAAAGGAGGAATTGCAGCTGCCAAGAATGGACATTATGTGGTAATGACACCTGGTTCTCACTGCTACTTTGATCATTATCAAGGAAAGTCTAACGAGGAGCCATTAGCTATTGGAGGGTATACGCCCTTAAAAAAAGTATACCAATTCAATCCCATACCTGATGAATTAGATGCCGCACAGGCAAGTTACATCCTAGGTGGGCAAGCCAACTTATGGACTGAATACATTAAAAGTTATGACCATTTAGAATACATGGCCTACCCACGAGCCATTGCACTGAGTCAAGCTTTATGGTGTCAGAATAAACCAAATTATGAGAAGTTTTGTCGAGTATTATATGACACCCACTTTAAAAAGCTAGATTTTTTAAAGGTGAATTATTCAAAATCAAGCCAGCGAGCCTCAATAAAAAGTAAGATAAATGAAAAAGGAATTTCTTTGGTCCTCGAAAGCCCTGACAGCTCTGAAGTTTTCCAAACCTCATTTCAAACTAAGTTTAGTGGAGAAGAAATAAAACGAAATATGAAGGTTGGCGAGGAGTTAATCATGGCGAGGCCAAAAAAACATGTTACTGAGCAAGAAATAAAATTCATAAGTACAAAATCCAAGCTAAGCTCAACAATTCATTTTACAAGACATCACGCACTTGGCGCCAAAGTCAATTACATTACAAAACCTAACCCACAATACAATTACTCCTCCACTCTTCTACTTGACGGCCAGAAAGGAGCTAGACCTTGGAGAGGACACGAATGGATAGGATTCGATACTTGCAAAATCATTATGGAAATCAAGTTGCCTGAAAAAAAGAAAATACAGGAAATAGCATTTAGTTTTCTTGAATCAAACGGATCATGGATTTATTTACCAAAACAAATTGAAGTATCAAGCCAAAAAAAACGAAGAAAAAAAATACGCACAACAACAAATATTGATTCGGAGCTTGTTCGATTGAAAATAAATAAAAGACTTAAAAATATTTATATCCAAATCAATACATTTTCATCTATACCGCAGGGATTACCCGGAGCAGGGCATGTACCTTGGACTTTTCTAGATGAAATCATCTTTCATTAAGGAGAATTGTGTTGAGCTTGTAGAAACTTAACCTAGTTTAAACCTTTCCTTTCGTTCGATGTTATTATTTTTGCACAACGTACACTATGTCACTAATGAATTGGAGTCAAGCAAAAGCCTACGAAGACATTACGTTCAACACTTGCAATGGTGTTGCGCGAATTGCATTCAATAGACCTGAGGTTAGAAATGCCTTTCGTCCAAAAACTGTGGATGAAATGCTAGACGCACTTATCATTTGCCATGAAAGCCAAGAAATAGGAGTTATTTTAATTTCCGGAGAAGGCCCATCACAGAAAGATGGTGGATGGGCATTTTGTTCAGGCGGCGACCAGCGCGTAAGAGCTCCAAGAGGTTACAAAGGATCCGATGGTGTGAGTAAATTCAACATTTTAGATGTTCAAAGACAAATTCGTTTTATGAATAAGGTTGTGATTGCCGTAGTGCCGGGATGGGCCGTTGGAGGCGGACATAGCCTTCATGTGATTTGTGATTTAACACTTGCCTCTAAAGAACATGCCATTTTTAAACAAACCGATGTAGACGTCGCAAGTTTTGATGCGGGCTTTGGATCTGCCTATCTCGCCAAACAAGTCGGTCAAAAGCGCGCGCGAGAAATTTTTTTTCTAGGCGCAAATTATTCAGCACAAGAAGCCTTTGAAATGGGCATGGTGAATAAAGTAGTTCCCCATGATGAGTTAGAGCAAACGGCTTATGATTGGGCGCAAGAAATTCTCAAAAAAAGCCCAACAGCCATAAAGATGTCAAAGTTTGCCTTCAATCTCATTGATGATGGAATGGTAGGTCAACAAGTATTTGCAGGAGAAGCAACCCGACTTGCGTACATGACTGATGAGGCGAAAGAAGGAAGAAATGCTTTCCTCGATAAAAGAGAACCTAATTTTAAAAAATATCCTAAATTTCCTTAAATGACTGTACGCGCATTAGAACCCAAAAGCCTCTGGAACCATTTTGCTGATTTAAATGCAGTGCCTCGTCCATCCAAAAAAGAAGAAAGGGTTATTGAATTCATGATGAATTTTGGCAAAAAACTGGGTCTTGAAACGATAAAGGATGAAATCGGTAATGTCATCATAAAAAAACCAGGGAGCAAGGGTATGGAAAATAGAAAGACTGTTATTCTTCAGTCGCATTTAGATATGGTGCATCAAAAAAATGGAGATACAGTATTTGACTTTGACAGTCAAGGTATTCGCATGCGTGTCAATGATGATTGGGTTGATGCAGATGGAACAACACTTGGAGCGGATAATGGTATAGGAGTCGCCACAATTATGGCAACTTTATCCTCATCAGAAATTGCGCATCCTCCGCTCGAGGCACTATTTACAATCGATGAAGAAACAGGAATGACTGGTGCTAAAGAAATGGACGGAAGTCTCTTTCAAGGAGAAATACTCTTGAATTTGGATACTGAAGATGATGACGAGTTATCCATCGGATGTGCGGGTGGTATTGACACAAACACCACTTACACCTGTGCAAGTATTCCAACTCCAGATGGCTATTGCTTTATGCAAATAGACATTAAAGGTCTGCTCGGTGGTCACTCCGGAATGGATATTGATTCAGGGCGAGGTAATGCAAACAAATGGATGGCGAGAATACTTTGGAACATCTCAAAAAAATCGAGTCTTTTGATAGGGTCCTTTGATGGAGGAGGTCTGAGAAATGCGATACCGAGAGAGGCGAAATGTGCCATTGCCGTTCCAGCAACAAAATTAACAAGTGTGAAAGCCGAATTTGAAGATCAGGCTAAAATTATTCAAAACGAATATAAATCAATTGAACCCAATATACACCTTAAAATATCGGAGGCAGATAAGATGCCAAAGGTAATTTCTGAAAGTGATACAACAAAAATCATTAATACATTGTGTTGTGCCCCGAATGGTGTATACAGAATGAGTCCTGATATCGCAGGTTTGGTCGAGACTTCATCAAGTTTAGCTAGGGTACTTATTAAAGAAGAAAAGTTTACCACCCAATCCCTGCAAAGAAGCAGCGTGGAATCGACAAAAGACGAAATTGCGATGACCATCAGATGCGCTTTTGAAAGCATGGGCTGTGAGGTCACTCAGACTGGAGATTACCCAGGGTGGCAACCCAATCCCAATTCTGATATCCTTGTGGTCATGGAGCAATTATATAAGGAGTTGTATAATGAAAACCCGCAAGTCAAAGCGTGTCATGCTGGACTTGAATGTGGGATTCTTGGGACCCATCTCCCAAATGTAGATATGATTTCATTTGGGCCCAATATTAGAGCGGCTCATTCCCCTGACGAAAAAGTCCAAATTTCATCAGTGCAGAAATTTTGGGATTTTTATCTGGAGACCCTAAAAAAAATACCGTCAAAATAACAACCTTAAACACCCGATAGACAAAGAATATGTCATTTAAACTTAACACCATAGAGGAAGCCCTTGAGGATATCAAAAAAGGGAAAGTAATCATTGTTGTTGATGATGAAAACAGAGAAAATGAAGGAGACTTTCTTACTGCTGCGCGAAATGCAACTCCCGAAGTGATCAACTTCATGGCTACGCATGGTAGAGGCTTGATTTGTACACCGCTTATTGAAGAAAGATGTGATGAACTAGGACTTGAAATGATGGTTCACTCGAACAATTCTCATTTTGACACCCCATTTACTGTATCAATAGATCTCATTGGACAAGGATGCACCACAGGAATCTCGGCAGCGGATCGAGCAAAAACGGTAAAAGCGTTAATCGACCCAAATACCAAACCGAACGAATTAGGGAGACCGGGGCACATATTTCCACTGAGAGCAAAAAAAGGTGGAGTTCTGAGAAGGGCTGGACATACTGAAGCCGCTGTCGATATGAGCCGACTCGCTGGCTATGAGCCGGCAGGCCTGATTGTAGAAATCATGAATGAAGATGGTTCAATGGCGAGACTTCCCGAATTGTTTGTCATTGCCAAAAAGTTTGATCTGAAAATTGTTTCGATAGAAGATCTTATCGCCTATCGAATGAAGAACGAGACACTAATCGAGGAATTGGTTGAAATTAAGATGCCCTCGAAATACGGAAATTTCCAGCTCAAAGCCTTCAAACAGCTTACCACAGGAGAAGAACATCTGGCAATCATTAAAGGCAAGTGGGATCCTAATGAATCTGTTCCAGTTCGAGTACACTCATCTTGCTTCACCGGTGATATTTTAGGTTCGCTTCGATGCGACTGTGGAGATCAGCTACAGGAAGCATTGAAAATGATTGAAAAAGCCGGAAAAGGCGTTGTTTTATATATGAACCAAGAAGGAAGAGGTATTGGTTTGGTTAATAAACTAAAAGCATATAAATTACAAGAAGAAGGTTATGATACGCTAGAAGCAAATTTAAAATTAGGCTTCAAAGGTGATGAGAGAGATTATGGTGTCGGTGCTCAGATACTTCGGGCCGCGGGAGTGAAAAAAATGAAACTAATTAGTAACAATCCGAAAAAAAGAACAGGTCTCGTTGGATATGGATTAGAAATAACCGATACTATTCCTATTGAAATAGAATGTAATATCCACAATGAGGACTACCTAGTGACTAAAAAAGAAAGAATGGGTCACCAACTCAATATCAAGAAATGATTCTTGAAGCCAAAAATATTACCAAGTCATATGGAGACCTTTCTATATTGGGTGGCGTAAATTTAAAAGTAAGAGAAAAAGAAATTGTATCAATCGTCGGTGCATCAGGTGCAGGAAAAACGACCTTACTTCAAATATTGGGAACATTAGACGATGCAAGTTCAGGAGAATTGACCATCGACAGCACAAATCCCTTTGAATTAAACCCCAAAGAACTTTCCTCTTTTAGAAATCAAAAGCTAGGTTTCATCTTTCAATTCCATCAGCTACTTCCTGAATTCACTGCAATTGAAAACGTAATGCTTCCAGGACTCATCAGAGGTGACGCAAAGAAACAGGCCAAAGAAAGAGCTGAATTACTGCTGAAAAGAATAGGTCTGCAAGACAGATTAAACCACAAACCTTCTGAGCTATCCGGTGGAGAGCAACAGAGAGCAGCGGTTTGTCGAGCCTTATTCAACCAACCTAAGATTATTTTTGGGGATGAACCATCCGGGAATCTGGATACCAGAAATTCACAAGAACTGCACGAATTATTTTTTGAGCTGAGAGAAGAGTTCAATCAAACCTTCGTCATTGTCACACACAATAAAGAATTGGCTGCGATGGCAGACAGAACTTTGACAATGAAAGATGGGAATTTCATTCTTTAAATGAACCAGAAAGACTTAAAAGAATACCTTGACTTTAAGGCAAATCAATACGAATGTCCAAGCTTCATTGAAAATGATCCTATTCAAATTCCACATAGGTACTCAAAAAAAGAGGACATAGAAATCGCAGCCTTTTTCATGGCCTCATTGGCTTGGGGCAACAGATTGAGCATTCTAAAGAGTGGAGATCGATTAATGAAATTGTTTGACGATGCTCCCCATGATTTCATAATGGAATATGACAGTATGAAACCTCTACCCTTTGTTCATAGAACTTTTAATGGAATCGATTTGAACTTTTTTTGTCGCAGCCTGAAAAACCTATATCAAAACAAGGAAGGGCTCGAGGGAGCATTTAGCAAAGTAGATGAAAAAGAAATTGGGCTAAGAATGCGTATTACAAATTTCAGATCAGCTTTTTTAGAAACGGCTCATGAACAAAGAAGCGAAAAGCACATCTCAAATCCAATGAAAAACTCGGCATGTAAAAGATTGGTAATGTTCCTGAGATGGATGGTCAGAGGCGACGAAAAAGGAGTTGACTTTGGACTTTGGAGGAACATATCAAAACGGGAATTATATGTGCCGCTTGATATTCATACAGGAAATGTGGCAAGAAATCTAGGAATTTTGAAGCGTGAGCAGAACGACTGGAGAACGAATGACGAACTTATTCGTAAATTAAGAAAATTTGATGCGGAAGACCCTGCTAAATACGATTTTGCATTATTCGGTATTGGTGTAAACAAAGAGCTCTAATTCAAATAATTATTCTCTTCTAAAACCTCAAGCACCTCATTGTTGACGATTATCTGGTATTCACTTGACTCTACCTCAGAAACATAAGCATCTATAGATTTTTTGCGACCTCGATAGGTTTTAGTTATGGAAACACAGTGGTCAAAGACATACTTGTCATTATTTCGGTCAAAACCAAACCAACAATTATAAGAATAAAGGTCATCCTTATCGTCACGCTCTACAAAACGAAGCATTATTCGTGGGTAATCGATGACGAGCGTGTCTTTTCCTAATAAAACTCCTGAAAAGGAATTCTTTTGAATTAATTCACCTTTAGAATTTCGATCGAAAACGTGTGTTTTAAGTTCTGTATTAATTTCAGTTTCAAATTTACTCATGAGTGCAAAACCATCTTGAACTGAGCCATGAATGGGCAAAAAAAGGGTATCAATGATATTTAAGCTCCCCTTAAATACTTGAGAAGAATTCTTTATTTCAGTTATAAGGTGATCACTTATGGATTGTTCTTCGGAATCTAAGGATGTTACCTCTTTAATATCTTGTTTTAGGTGAACCTTGTTTTGAGCTACATCATTTTCTCCCCCACAACTTAAAGTGATTGAAAAAATACTTATCCAAAATAAATTACGCTGATTCATAAAACTAATTATTGGATTTAAAAACTTGGGCAGAAAACTTTATAGCATCTGTGAATGGTCCTCTCGCAATCCCGTGTTGAATGTTTTGGGACTCTAGCCAACTTAGCAATAACTCTGTAGGCATATTCCCAGTTAAATCATCCGAGGCCATAGGGCAACCACCGAAACCTTTAATCACACTGTCAAACCTTCTACATCCTCCCCGAAATGCGGCACTAGATAAAGATTCAACATTGGTGGGCAAAACATGCAAATGCGCACCAAACTCAATTTCATGAAAAGAAGCATTCAGATTTGTGAAAACCCGCTCAACTTGTTCGGGTTCTGCGCATCCAATGGTGTCTGAAATAGCAATAATTGACGGTGAAAAATTGATGCTTAATTTATCAACCCAAGCTTCAACAAGTTCTTCATTCCATTCGTCGCCATAAGGGTTACCAAACCCCATAGAAAGATACAAAACCACCTCTTTATTTCGATTTCCAGCTATGGTATAAAGGCGGTGCAAAAGCATAAGGGATGCATCTATACTTTTATTTATGTTACGTTTTTGAAAGGTTTCAGAGATAGAAAATGGAACTCCGAGATAATGCACACTGTCATATTCGACAGCCTCCTTCGCTCCTTGCTCATTTGCAACGATTGTAAGTAGCTTTGTCGCGGTAGTAGGATTGATTTTATCCAACACCAATGAGGTGTCTTTCAACTGTGGGATTACCTTTGGAGACACAAAGCTCCCCATATCCAAGGTATCAAAACCACATTGAAGAAGCCGATTGATGTAGGCAACCTTCAAATCCGTAGGAATAAAACTAGCAATGCCTTGCATGGCATCTCTAGGACACTCTACGAGTATTAAGGGATCTTTATTTGTTACTTCTGAACTCAATGATTGCGTTATTAATACTTTTAACTACTGATGGACCTTCATAGATAAAACCTGTATACATTTGAATCAAAACCGCACCTGCCTGTAGTTTTTCGATTGCATCTTCTGCAGAATGGATACCACCGACACCTATAATAGGAATAGCATTACCGGACTTTTTTGTGACATACCTGATTACCTCTGTCGATTTATCCCGTATTGGAAGTCCAGAGAGTCCACCTGCTCCGATTTTCTCAACTTGCTCAGTTTTTGTAATCAGATTTTCTCTCGAAATTGTAGTATTTGTCGCAATTAAACCATCGATCTTTGTAGATGAAAAAATATCAATAATATCATCTAGTTGAGTATTTGAGAGGTCTGGTGCTATTTTTAATAAAATCGGTTTGGGATTAGCGTAAGTTTGATTCTTAGATACTAATGCATTCAATAAGTTTTCAAGAGGTTCTTTTTCTTGAAGTGCCCGCAAATTAGGGGTGTTTGGAGAGGATACATTCACAACAAAATAATCCACATAATCGAACAAGCGTTCAAAACAATATAGGTAATCATCTACAGCATTTTCATTTGGTGTCACCTTATTCTTTCCGATATTTCCTCCGACAATAACACCGTTCTTTCGTGCTCTTTTCAAATGCTCAATAGCCAGCTCCACACCATCATTATTAAAGCCCATTCTATTAATAATTCCTTGATCATCCTTCAAACGAAATAGTCTAATTTTAGGATTACCTTCTTGAGCTTTTGGCGTCAGGGTTCCAATTTCTATGAATCCAAAACCACAATAAGAAAGTTCATTAATGTAACGTGCATTTTTATCAAATCCTGCGGCCAAACCCACTGGATTTTTGAATTTTAATCCAAAAGCCTCAGTCTCTAAAAGAGCATGCTTCGATAAAAATAGTTTTTTAAAAACCAAACGTACAGGAAATAATTTGAGCAGATGTGACAAGGAATCCATTGTGAAATAATGCACCTTTTCTGGATCGAAAATAAAGAGAATCCTCCGCAGTAGATAGTACATATTCAAAGGTATAAAAAAAGCGAGTA
>CAJWAO010000070.1 GCA_913020765.1 uncultured Flavobacteriales bacterium
TTAAACCCAGACTTTGGTCTGGGTTTTTTATTTCATCCATGAGGACTTCCTTTTATTTTAGAATAAGATTTTTTTACTATTCAACTAAATATTATTTTAGTAAAAAAGCCATCCTACTAAATTTCACAACCATGAAACAAAACTTTCAGTTTTCATTCCTCTCGGCAATCAGCCTCATTCTTTTTACATTTTCAGCGAACTTAATCAATAGCCAAATAGAATACAATTGGCAAAATTCCACGGAGGGTTGGGTTTCAGCCTCAGAAACAAACAATGGCTGTCAACTTTTTGCACAACCGGAAGCGCTTGCGATGCGTGCGTTTAATGCCACACCCATTATGAGAAGTGGCAACTTGCAGGCCGACCTCGGTATTGATGCAACCACCTATAATCAAATTGAGATTACGCTTAAAAACCCACTAGCGGTTGGTGTGAATGCCAATCCAAATGCAATACTTTTCGCTTATCCTCCAGGAAGCAATGACAAAATATGTTCTTGGCGGTTTGCCGTGGACACTGGCATGACAGAATTTAGCACTTACATCATAGATTTAGAATCAGATCCTGATAACGGTGATGTATTTGAAGGTCCAGTTGCTCGATTTGGACTCCGAGCCCCATGGGGTATTGCGAACTTCGATACCGTCTATTGGCAAAAAATGGTCATCCTGAATACCAATACAGTTGACCTTCCCGAAAATGAAATCTCAATAAGAACATTTCCAAACCCAGCTATTGATGAGCTAACCATAGAATCAAATGATCCGATAGAGATATTAAAAATAAAAGACCTTGCCGGAAGAATCGTTTTCGAGATGAGACCACAAAACAGCAAGGTCTTGATTGAAACGGAGGAGCTTACACGTGAGCTTTATTTTTTAAGCTGTCTCATAAATCAAAAGTGGGTAACAAAAAAGATCATTCTCAGCGAACATTAATTCTTTTTAAAAATGTTCCTATGAAGCCAAATATTGTCCAAGTACTTTTTATCAGTCTACTTTTTGGCATCAATGGTTGCAATGAAAGTCCTGAAAAATCTAGAAAAGCAAAGTCTAACACCTCTGCTGTATTAAATAAGAAGCTCAATGTGCTATTCATTATTGCCGATGACCTAAACTGTGACCTAGGCATTTATGGAAACAATGTGGTAAAAACTCCAAATATCGACCGGCTTGCCCAAAGAGGAATTGTTTTCGAAAACGCGCATAATCAGTATCCTTTGTGTGGTCCATCCCGCGCTTCCTTCATGACGGGTATGTATACGAATCAAACAAAAATTACTGAAAACAATATGAACCTTCGGAATTCTGTCCCCGACGTTACTACCCTGGGCCAACGATTTAGACAGCAGGGCTATCAATCGGTACGCATTGGGAAAATTTTTCATTACGATAATCCAAGTGCAATTGGCACATCCGGGAATGATGACATCTATTCTTGGGATCAAACAGTAAATCCATATGGAAGAGATAAAATTGAGGAATATAAAATTAACACCCTGATTCCGAGAAGGTATGGCGGAACACTGAGCTGGCTTGCAGCAGATGGAGACGACGAAGAACAAACAGACGGAATTGGCGCAAACGAGGCCATAAAAAAGCTAGATGATTTCTCGAAAAGTAATACTCCTTTCTTTCTAGCAGTCGGATTTTTCAGACCGCACACCCCTTTTGTTGCTCCAAAGAAATACTTTGATTTGTATAAACGAGACGCTATTGAAATTCCTGAGAGCTCGAATGAGTACCTTAAAACGCTTCCTAAGCCTGCTGCAAAATCAATCAGAGCACAAAAGAGCCAGCTAAATCTAGAAAAAGAAGTGGCACAAGAGATAAAAGAAGCCTATTATGCAACAATTTCATTTGTGGATACTCAAGTTGGTCGCGTCCTTGACCATCTTGAGGCATCTGGGTTAAATGAAAATACCATTGTTGTATTCACCTCAGACCATGGGTATCACATGGGAGAACACGGACATTGGCAAAAACAAACATTGTTTGAAAATGCAACAAGAGTCCCTTTGATTATATCAATGCCATACACCGTTAGCACAACTGCAAAAGCAAAAAGATCAATGAGCCCTGTAGAACTTATTGACCTATACCCTACACTAATGGAGCTTACAAAAATAGAGACACCTCAGCATGTGGTAGGAAAAAGTTTACAAGCGGTTATGCAGAACGAAAAAACCTCAGTGAGGGGAAGCGCACTGACGAGATGGAGAAATGGATATACGATAAAAACCAGGCGTTATCGAATCACCAAATGGGGAGCAAACGGAGAACTCGGCTATGAGCTTTATGACCACAAAAATGATGAAAAAGAGTTACTTAATCTAGCGTCTAACCAAGCTTACAAAACAGTAATGGATTCTTTGAAGCAAGTTCTTGACCAAAGAATTTTTGAGGCATCTGTGAAACCCGATGGACTTGGTAGACAAATTGACAATGCCAAAACAGTGCCCAAAGCAAAGAATATTACATTTGGTGACCTTCATGATGCACAAGGGAAGAGAATCTATTTAAAAGAAAAATAATTCAGGTAATTTAAACTAAATTCACAAAGGAGAAAGACCAAATCACATACGCTGAGAACATGAATTCCCCTAAAACAATCGAATATCAACCCACATACTCAATGCAAAAAGTATTTTATTCAGTTGTACTCGCGACACTCTTTCTTTCCTGTAATATTGCTGACCAATCAACAGATAAAGCGATACAAATCAAACATCCTAATTTCATTTTTATCCTGACCGATGACCAAGGCTGGAACGGAACATCCGTACAGATGAAGCATAATGAACCAGGCTCTAAAAGTGATTATTACGAAACACCAAATCTCGAATTACTGGCCGAAAAGGGAATTCGTTTTTCCGATGCTTATTCGGGAGCTCCAGTATGTGCACCATCAAGATACAGCATCCAATTTGGCAAAACACCGGCAAGGCTGTCTATGATTCGAGTTGGAATGAATACAGACCACATTGATCATGAAAGTTTTACGAGTATCCCAAAGGCACTAAAGCAAATAAATAACAAATATCGAACAGCACATTTTGGAAAATGGGGTATGGGAAGTAACCCAGCTGTTCTTGGCTATGATATAAGTGACGGAGCTACAAAGAATAAAGATGGTCATTTCATCAATCACAAAACGCAGTGGAACCACACTCCTGTTGATGACCCAAAAAATATTTTTTCATTAACAGAAAGAGCCATCGGATTTATGCAGTCAGCCACGCAAGAAAATGAACCATTCTACTTACAAATTTCACATTATGCGGTCCATGCCAATATTGAGTCCAAGGAAAGCAGTTACGCAAGACTCAAAAACAAACCCAAAGGTGCTCAACAAAAAGATGCAGGTTTCGCAGCCATGACATTGGATTTAGATGAGGGGCTTGGTATCCTTTTGAAAAAAATAAAAGAGCTTGGGATTGAGGACAACACTTATATTATTTACATGTCTGACAATGGTTCTGTGCCAAATATTCCTGGTGCAAAAAAATATGAAAAGAGCTACAACTATCCCTTAAACAGAGGTAAATGGGATGCACTTGAAGGCGGTGTACGCGTTCCACTTATCGTTGCAGGACCTGGAATCAAAAAAGGTTCAGAATCCGCTATCCCCGTTTCAGGAGTCGACCTCTTGCCCACCATCATCGAGCTAGCAGGTAATAACAAAAAATCATTGACTGAAGTTGACGGAGGAAGCTTTGCACCCATACTTTTGCAGAAAAATGATGAAAACGTCGATAGACCAGTTGACGGAATATTCTTTCATGTTCCGTATAGAAATGGGATTGCTTTGAAAAGACCACATTCCGCAGTTCGAAAAGGAGATTATAAACTCGTTAAATTCCAGGATGACCAGAGCATTTTACTTTTTAACCTCGAGGAGGATATAATGGAGCAGACGAATTTAGCACTACAATACCCCGATAAAGCGATGGAATTAGAGAAAATTTTAGACGATTATCTTGTTGAGGTTCATGCGCCCAAATGGCAAGAAGGGATTACATGGAAAACAATGCCCTTGAAAGAAATTAATTCAAACTATTGATTTTATTTATGCTAAAACAGAATATTCGAATTATACTTTTCACACTTCTCATAAGTGCGTGCAGTGAGGCGCCACAAAATTCCGAGGCAAGTTCGAATGAGCATTGTCAAAAAGCATGCTGCGAAAATTCAAGAAACCAGCATCTATTAGATGAAAGTTTAAATGAGTCAAGCATCACTGGAATCGATTCATTGCACTGTCTCTATTCAGATTCCACAATGAAAATGGTTTATATTCCAGAAGGTAAATACATGATGGGTGCGAGTAGTCCTGAAATGGCGCTCAAAAGAGAATTTCCCCAGCATCAGGTAAAAGTAAATGCTTTTTTTATGGATATTCATGAGGTCACAAACGCTCAGTTCTCGGCATTTGTCGCAGCCACAGGATACAAAACCATTGCGGAACAAGAGATTGATTGGGATGTTCTTAAAAAACAGCTTCCTGAGCATACACCGAAACCTGGGTCAGATGTCCTACAGCCCGGATCAATGGTATTCATTCCGACCAGAGAGATTTACGACCTGATTGATATATCTCAATGGTGGAGATGGACGAAAGGTGCAGATTGGCAGCATCCTGAGGGGCCCGGAAGTAGTATTCGAGGGAAAGAGGAAGAACCAGTTGTCCATATTTGTTACCATGACGCGCTTGCATATGCCAAATGGTGTAACAAACGACTTCCTACAGAGGCTGAATGGGAATGGGCAGCAAGGGGTGGTTTAAAGAATAAGATTTATCCCTGGGGAAATTTGTCAGTCGAAAAAGGAGCGCCCAAATGTAATTACTGGACTGGGGTCTTCCCTACTCATAATACAAAAGAGGATGGTTATGAAGGTATTGCCCCAATCATGCAATATGAAGCGAATGGATACGGTCTTTTCGATATGGCAGGAAACGTATGGGAAATATGTTCAGATTGGTATGATGAAAATTATTACTCGGCCTCAAATAAAGACAAAACCTTAGACAATCCCAAAGGGCCACAAACTTGGAACTATTCCCTAGAACCCAATGACCCGAAAAGAGTAGTACGCGGAGGTTCGTTTTTGTGCAATGACAGCTACTGCTCGAGCTACAGAGTATCTGCAAGAATGCCTAATTCTCAAGATACAGGAATGAGTCACACTGGCTTTAGATGCGTAAAAGACATTGCTCCATAATATTTATTCGATTCCTCAATAAATAAAGGCGAGAAAATCAAATATTATATTTAGTACCTTAGTGTAGTATTTACATTGTAAATGTATATGAGGGTCATTATTAGGTTTGTTTTTATTCTTTCAATAGGTACTTACGCCGCTCAAGAAACCCTCCCTCAGCAAAATCCTTTTAGCAGCAATAGCTTGAGTTTCAAAAATCCAACAAGTGCCATCCATTTTTCAGGGTTCTATCGATTCCTAGGATTTGTTCGAAATCAACAAGAGACCTTTCCTAATAACAGCGGCAAAACGACAGTCATTAGCTCAGGAGACGCATACAGAGAACCCATGTTTCTTTTAAAACTAAATGGAAAAACAAGAGACAACATTACTTTTGGCGCAGATCTAATGCTCAATAGTCTCTACAAGGGACCGAATCCAGTAAATACAAAAGCCTTAACCCTAGATCTCGGACTTAATTTTACCACATCAATTTCGACAAAATTCGGAACCTTTAATTTTAAATCTGGAGGTGTTTCGTGGTATAGACAAAGCCGTCTAACTGTATGGGGAAACCGTTCTCTAAACAGAATGAGCATTTTTGAAAGAAGGCCTCAGACTCCCCTTAATAGGATACCAATCAACCGCTACTCGAAGTATTACAACAGTGGCTTGGTTGATGAAGGGATTCGTTATGGAAGCAGGGCTTTTCAGGGTATTTTTCTTCAAGGCTCAAAACTACCGTTGAATTTTTCAGTGAAAGGAGTGATCGGAAAAAGTAATTTCAATCGGTCATTACTCGAAAACAGTGATAATTTCACCGGATGCTTTCAGCTGAAAAACACAATCAACCCTTCCTTAAAAATCGCCTACAATTACCTTTCCTCGTGGGCTGATACAGATTCTGTAATTGATGACAAAAGAAATTATTTCATTCACACACTTGAATTGGACAAAAAATGGAACAAAATACAAGTCCAAATGGAGCTTGGCTTCGGCAACTATAGCGATCCCCTGAGAGCACTCGGATATGGGGAAGCCATACTATTAAACGTCAAAACAGAAAAATCGACGAAGGTTCCTTTGAACATCCAGCTTTACAGGATTTCACCACAATTTGTAAATGTGACGGGTAACTTTTTAAATACGTCAGTGCTCGAGGTATTTCCGAACGTGGCAGGGATCGGAACAACCGTACGAACCCCCTACCAAAGCCCCATGGTAGGGCTTGGATTTCCTGTAAATAACCGACAAGGCGCATCTATTAACGCAGATATTAATCTAGGCAAACTAAAGCTAAATGGAGGCATCGGCGTCTTTGCAGAAATTGACACCTCCTATGCAGCCTTGTCATACATACACAACGTAAATAGTCAGACACTATCTAGAATCTATTTATTTGCGCAAAATTGGGGGCCCTATAACGCGTTGAACTCAACCTACAGGGGTGTTTTTGAAAACGTGAACATTTCCGACACGAGTGCCAGCGGACTCGCCAACTTCAAAAAGTTTTTCAATACCATTGAGTTTCAGGCCAAGTACGCAAATAAACTTTTCGGAAAGAAATACTACATTTTTGCTCTAACGCGTCTCAATTCATGTCAAAAAGACTTGAAAGCACTTCCTCAAATTGGGAACCAAGCGCTCATCAGCCAGCTTAGCCAAGAATTAGATTTCAGTATTGAGCTGAATGAAAAAACAGTCTTTGTGTTCAGCTACGGCATTGAGAAAATCATTGGTAACACCTCTACAGACCTTGGGGATAATCCCGATGCGACGCCAACGAATATCTTTTTTGAGCGTTTGGGTTGGGCAAATTTATACAGATATACAAATTCAAGAAACCAAAAGAACACCCTCCTTGGCGTCGGATTAGATTATAAAATCGGACAAAATGTAATGGTCTTTTTCCGCTACAACCAATACCGCTACTTCGACCCTAATTTTATAGAAAACCATTTAAAGGGATGGGAAACGATGCTTGAATTAAAAATAAATTTTTAATCTATGAAAAGATGCTTAACCCTCATACTTGCTGCTTTTATCTTCTTCGGTACTTCGTATGAGCTTACTGCACAAATAAAAGACAAGGTTTGGTTTGACGGACTAGCCCGATCTTATTTTGCACGTGATGCCATAGACAGAACCAATACAGAGGATACTGTTTCTGCCAAAAACGCATCCAATGGATATAACCTCTTAGACCTCAATACCCACGTCAACCCGATCAAAGATATTGAGATATTTGCCCAGCTCCGAATAAGAAATTCGTTTGGTAGCTTTTTCGGTTCCGGAACTGAAATAAATGTGCGACAATTAAGAGCAAAAGGTACCATCAACGATAAAGTTCGATTTAGTATTGGAGACCTTTTTCTAAAGCAGTCTAGGTTCACGCTCTACAATTACGATGAAGAGCTTTCAGCTTATGAGCATGACATGCTAAAACCTTATCGTGACATCCTTCATTACGAAAACTTTTACACCGAAAACAGATGGCGATTACAAGGAATCCAAACGGATTTCTCCTTTAAATTTGACCGATTTATCCGAACCTTGGCTTTTGATTTCTTTGTCACTAGACCTCGAGGCTCTACTGCAATTAGTGGAAATACTTATTCAAGCGACCTTTTGCTTTCAGGAGCAACGATGGTTTCAGAAATAAATAAAAGACTCACATTATCAGCAAATTACATTAACTTATTTGAAGTTGCATCAAGTGGTACAGAAA
This sequence comes from uncultured Flavobacteriales bacterium, assembly GCA_913020765.1. Classification (GTDB taxonomy): domain Bacteria; phylum Bacteroidota; class Bacteroidia; order Flavobacteriales_D; family Crocinitomicaceae; genus UBA952. The sequence continues at coordinate 7,930 of CAJWAO010000070.1, forward strand.
ACATCTCCGTACGAAATCCAGTTTATGATTTAGCACTCCTTCATCGTTTTGGCAATGACAAACATCACTTTGCGCAAAAGCTTGAAACTGGATTCTCTCAGAGGCACTGGCTACACTCTGAGCTAGCGAATGAAATACCGGACTCCATCTCAAATCAAAATGAGGGAATGTTTTTTGAACTTGAAAATAAATACAACAAGAATGACTCTACCCTATCCGTTAGCATCGGTTACCGATACGTAGATCCAAATTTCAGAAGCGCGGGTGCACAGACAAGGCGATTGGATTATGCTGCTGGAAAGAGCAATACGATTTATCCTTTATATACCAATATGTCCATACAAAGGCCAAGATCCGTATTTGACCTTGTCGCGGACGATCAAATTTACAACCAAGACCTATCGAGCAATTTGATGGTCTTCAATCCGATATATTCAAATGTTCTCCCTTATGGAGATGCAAGCCCCAATAGAGCTGGAGTCTATCTAAAAGCAAGGATCAACCAAAAAAACAAGGCATTACTTGGTAAAATAGATGCGGGATTTTTCAAAGAAGTGATTGGTCAAGGAACCAAGGAAAAAAGAAGCTTTGGACTTGTAAAAGCTGCGCTTAAACTCAATATGCACCGCTGGTTTAATTGGAGCAAAGAGCTAAGCTTTTCGGCATCTTCCGAGAGTGAAATCACAAATAGAGGTGGCGATGCTATTTCTTCTGTGAATTTATTTAGCCATCAGTTAAATGCCGCTCTAAGTGCTGAGCTAGCCAAAAAGTTTTTCATTCAAGCATCCTTCAAGCAATTCAATGCAAATGGAAATGAGTTCCTTACAGAACGCGACAATTATGGTGACATTACTTATTTTGCATCAACACAGGTCAACCAAAGAGACCACATGCTTTCGGTTGGAATGCTCTATAAACTCAGAGAAAATGTATATGCCAACCTGCAGTACAATTGGTGGGGCATGACATTTAAAGATGAAGCCTATTCAGATTATAAATACAACAGACTATTATTCATTTTATCCGTAGAATTATGAAACGAAAAACAAAATT
>CAJWAO010000071.1 GCA_913020765.1 uncultured Flavobacteriales bacterium
ATTTTAATTCGCCATCACCTACAATGAAGACTTTGATTTTTCGTTCCGTCTTTTTCGAAAGCTCCTCAATGACATCTAAAAAAAAGAAATGATCTTTAATAGGAGCGAGCCGTCCTGTGATGCAAATGGCTATGCAATCATCAGCAATTTCGTATTTGCGGCGGGTGACTTTTCGCTTATCAGAATAGTTATCTTGAAATTTCTTTAAGTCAAAACCCAGCGGAATCACTTCCATTTTTTTTGCACTTGTGATTTTGTGCTCCTCGCAGAGCTCTTTCTTTTGAAGCTTAGAAATCGCAATAATTCCGCTTGACTTTTTGGCTAAATAACGTTCAATATTCTTGAAAAGCGTGGTTTTTATCCTCCCGAAGTAAGAATGGAACACATGGCCATGAAAGGTGTGTACCACAATGGGTACTTTACAACTAAAAGCAGCCTTTCTTCCTATTGCACCTGCTTTTGAGGCATGTGTATGTACAATATCAGGTTTGAATTCCTGAATTATTGTTTTGATTTTTTTCAATGCAAGACGGTCGCTTTTAAGGTTTGGTTCTCGTTTCATTTCCGGAACCAACAAGGGTTCAACGTCGTATTCTTTAAGTATATGTAGAGAATTAGCTTCATTTTCTTCCGGCAAACCTCCGATTAAAAGCGTTTCGAAATCATCGGACATAAATTTAGTGAGGAAGGTTGCATTATATGTCGGGCCTCCGATATTAAAACGGTTAACAATCCTGAGGATTTTAATTTTTTTCTGTTCGCCCATTGTTTGCCTTTTTCGTTTCGAATAGAAGCTGTTGAAAAAAAACATTCGAGTAACGCAAAATGGTATATTATTTGAAGTTCTTTTGTAATAAAAAACTACTGTGCAAAAATATAGATTTTTTTCCTTGTTCTTTGTCCTTTTTCTGCTTGGAGATTTTGTGGCTCAAATTTCTCTGCAAAAGTTTACTGATGATTTTAAAAATTTGTCAGAAAATAAGTTCGGTTCTTTGTCTATCGCTATCATAGATTTGGATAGAGACTCTGTTCTTGCTGATGTGCACGCTGAGAAGACCTTGATGTGTGCATCAACAGCCAAACTCTTCAGTACTTTTTCAGCTTTAGAGATTTTAGGCGCCGATTATAAACCGAAAACCAGAATTTACACCAATGGTTTCATTGATAAGAATGGAGTATTGACAGGTGATCTCATCATCCGTGGAGGAGGAGATGTCACGCTGGGTAGCAAGTATTTTTATGAAGAAGAATTAGATTTTGGATTTATGTCACTTTGGATGGATCAATTGAGAGCTCATGGAATTCGTTCCATTCAAGGCAATATTATCACAGACGGCTCTGATTTTAGCTATGCGGGCGCGCCAGATGGTTGGGATTGGTCTGATATGGGTAACTACTACGGAGCGGGTGCTTCAGGAATTAATTTTTATGACAATACAGTAAAGTATTATTTTGACACTCCTTCAACGGGTGAAAAAGTCAAATTTAAGGGGACATTTCCCTTGGATTCCATGTTGAAATTCAGACACACAATTAAAAGTGCAAACATTCGAAATGATCGGTCTTATCTGTATGGAGCACCATATTCTCAAGATAGATTTGGTATTGGGAGTTTACCTTCAAACCGAACTGATTTTGTTGTAAAAGGAAGCATGCATGATCCTGAGTATATGCTGGCAAATGAGTTTTATGGTTTCTTGCGGGATTCGAATTTTCATATTTCTGGATCTGCTAGAGGAAATAGACTTTTGAATCAACCAAAGATGATGTACGATTCCTTGACCTTACTTTACACGCACAAGGGTCAAAATTTATTCGATATTATCAAGCTAACGAATGAAAAAAGTATCAATCTTTTTGCTGAGGGTATGTTAAATCTTATTGGATTTGAGCAAAATTCCTATGGATCCACGGAATCAGGTATTCGCGCGATATACAAGAATTTTGAAGGAAAAATAGACCTTTCTGGAATGGATTTAAAAGATGGAAGCGGATTGTCCCGGAAGAATGCTGTATCTGCTCGTAACTTTGTCAATCTACTCTCCTACATCCACTGCAGTTCTTTGAATGATACTTTCCGCAGTACCTTAGCCGTGGCTGGTAAATCAGGGACACTCAAAAATATTTGTCGGTCTCAGCCTGCTTCAGGGAGAATCTTCGCTAAAAGTGGAACATTAAGTAATGTCAAGGCCTATGCTGGTTTCGTCAAAACGATGACAGGTAAAAATTTGGCTTTTGCCCTGATCGTAAATAATTTTGAGGGGTCTCGCTATCAGCTGGTTAAGAAAATGGAACGGATATTTAATGCAATGGCTAGCTATTGACCTCAGCCTCTAAAATCATCCGCCAAAAGTCAAGCAAATCAATTCCTGCGCATTTTAGCATTTGAGGAACAATACTGGCCTGAGAAAATCCAGGAATGGTATTGACTTCAATCACAAAAGGTGTTCCATCGGCAACGATGAAGTCTATTCGCGCTACCGAACCTAGCCGCAAGGCTTCATATATTTCTTTGGAAGTTTCTTGGATTTCTTTTGTGAGTGCTTCACCCACGGGTGCTGGTGTTTCTTCTGTCGATTTACCGTTGTACTTGGCGTCATAATCAAAGAAGTCATTTTCAGTAGATATCTGAGTAATCGGTAAGGCAATTAATTTTTCTCTGGTTCTGAAAACAGCACAGGTGAGTTCAATACCATCCAAGAATGATTCCGCAATAACCGCATCACCCTCCGCAAACGCATCACTTACGGCTTTACTAATAGATTCTGAACTATAGACCTTAGAAATGCCAAAGCTTGAGCCAGAATCTGTGGGTTTGATAAAAAGGGGAAGTGCCAACTCCTCGATAAGTTTAGCTGCATCATAGCCACTATTTTTCGTAATCAAGGTTGATTTGGCTGTATTGAATCCCGAGGCGTTCAGGAATTGGTTGCACGAGTATTTGTCAAAAGAAATTGAGGATGCCTCTGCGCTACTATTTAGGTATGGAATCCCCATGAGGTCAAGGTAAGCTTGTACTTTTCCATTTTCACCTGGATCTCCATGAATACATACAATTGCCAATTCTATGGCTATTTTGCCATCCTCAAAATATATGCATGCATCATTTTTATTGAATTTTTCACGCTTACCACTGGTTTCTGATTCGCAGAACCACTCGTCTTTTGTCACCTGAATTTTATGTAAAGTATACTCATTGGGAAAAGAGTCGTAAATGGTTTGTGCGCTCTTCATAGAAATGTCATATTCCGAGGAAAAACCTCCGCAAAAAAGTCCAATCGTTTTCATAGAAAAAAATTTAGTTAAAAATAATGGCTACAAATCGCATTTGATTCGCAAGGCCAAAAAGTTTTCAGCATATCCTATGTGAATTGATTCAAAATGGTTTGTTACTTTTGTTGTCTGCCATGCGGATTTTGTATTTTCTTTTCTTTCTCTCACTTAATTATACGCTTAGATTATATTTTCGAAAGGTAAAGGTTATCAACAAACCAGAACGTTTTTCAAGCACCATCTACGTAAGTAATCACGCTGCTTCCTTCATGGATCCTCTGTTAATTGCCGCATTTAACAGAGCGGTTGTGTTTTTTATGACGCGTTCTGATGTTTTTACTGCTTTCACCAGACCCATTTTTTGGATGGCTCACATGCTCCCAATTTATCGTCAACGAGACGGGGTGAATACAAAGGAGAAAAACCAAGAAGTATTCAAGAAATCCTCTGAAATTTTACTAAAAAAACGCAGCTTGCTCATATTTGGAGAAGGATTAACGGACGACGTCTTCATTCGGCGATTAAAACCTTTAAAAAAGGGTGCGGTTCGCATTGGTTTCACAGCATTGGAATCATGCAATTGGACCCAAGATATTTACCTTGCTACTGTGGGCTGTAATTACAGTGATCCTTCAAGATTTAGAAGTGATGTGGTGATCAGAAATTCAGAAAAGATAAGGCTTAACGAATTTCGAACAGAATTCGAGGATAATCCGAATAAAATAATTCAAGAACTTACCGCACGTTTGGAAGCGATGCTCAAAAAAGAGTTGATTCATGTAAATGATGAAAAATTTGCTGAATTTACCGAAAGAATGATGCTTATTCAGCGAAAGGGAATGCCCATGTTTGAGGAAAATACAGCACCCATATTGGAACGTTGGAATTATTCAAATAATTTGGTCGAAGATTTCAATGCGCATCCAGAAAAATACACCCCCTTGCGGGCCCCTGTGCAAGATTATTTTGAAGGTCTTAAATTACGGAACATTGACGATCAAACATTGTATGATGCGACCCACAATAAAATAGGTTTCGGAGCCTATTTAGGTCAGTTATTACTCTTACCAATTTTCCTATTTGGTGCCATTCACTGCGGTCTATTTTATTTTGCCATAAAACGATTTGTGGAGGCCAAATTTAAAAGGCCTGTTTTTTGGGGGTCGACGAAACTTGTCATGATGATTTTAATTCTCGGGAATTTAAACTTATTATTATTCTTTTTGTTACCTCAATATATCGGTGCATGGCTGACTTTAATTTATTTTTTATTTATTCCATTTTCAGGATACATTTTTCACAATGGCCTGACATTTTGGAGGAAGGTAACAATGCACCGAAAATTTCGTTCAATGAATGTTAGCGATATTCTAAAAGAGCGTTTAACTTTGAATGAAAAAATTACTAATTTAACAGATATGTGATTTAATGCGGAAGCATTATGGAGACTCTAGAAATTGAAAAGCCTGAGGTTGTAAAAACTAAAATCGGAAAGCCGAAATGGCTTCGTGTAAAGCTGCCGACAGGAGAAAGCTACAGAGAAGTACGTCGTCTTGTCGACAAACACAAACTTCACACAATCTGTGAGAGTGGAAGCTGTCCGAATATGGGCGAGTGTTGGGGTGAAGGTACCGCTACATTTATGATTTTGGGGAATATTTGTACAAGGTCATGTGGTTTTTGTGCCGTGAAAACCGGACGTCCAATGGCGGTTGATTTGATGGAGCCAAAACGAGTATCGGAGAGCGTCAAACTAATGAAGGTAAAGCATGCAGTTTTGACCTCGGTTGATCGCGATGATCTTGCCGATGGTGGAGCCGACATTTGGGTCGAAACTGTGAAGGCAATTCGGCGTGCATCACCGTCTACAACTCTAGAAACGTTAATTCCTGATTTTGTCGGTAAATGGGACAACCTACAAAAAATTATTGATGTCGCGCCCGAAATTGTTTCACACAACCTCGAAACGGTAAGGCGTTTAACAAAGGAAGTTAGGATTCAGGCCAAGTACGACCGAAGTCTTGAAGTTTTATTCCGTCTAAAAAAAGGTGGTATGAAAACTAAATCAGGTATTATGCTAGGTTTGGGAGAATCAGAAGAGGAGGTCATTGAGACCATGGAGGATCTCAGAAGTGTGAACGTGGACATATTGACGCTAGGGCAATACCTTCAGCCAACGCCGAAACATCTATTCGTTCAAGATTTCATTACCCCAGAGCAATTTCAGTACTATAAAGATTTGGGTATTAAGATGGGATATAAATATGTTGAAAGCGGTCCACTCGTGCGATCTTCTTACCGTGCAGAAAAGCATCTTTTTTAAATCTGTAAAATCCCTCTAATAAAATTATTTTTTTTCTTCAAATTCATGAACATTCTTCAACTTTTGGGTGTTTCTATTTTGGAAATATTTCCGTATCTTAGCCACTATATATTTAACTTATTTAATTTAACATGAAATCTAGATTTTTAATTGGTTCATTTTTAGGCGCTTCTGTAGCAATAGCCGCTTATTTTTATACAACCACTCAAAAAGATTATTCGACTTATTCTCCCAAATCCTTGACCGCTCTTGATACCAAATCAAATGGTAATGACGCAGCGGCATGGTATAAAGCGCAGTTTGTAAACTTGGAAACAGGAATTCCTTACACTGATGAAGAAATAGTTGAAATGCGTAAGGAGTTGCGTCGATTACCATCCAATAAATCCATCTCGTTTATGGATTATGGTCCTGACAATATTGGTGGTCGAACCAGAGCCATTCAAGTTGACAGAACTTGGAATGACCGCATTTGGGCTGGTGGAGTTTCAGGTGGATTATTCGTCTCATACAACGGAGCAAATTCCTGGACCAAGGTAACATCTTACATTGATGAAGGTGCAAGTCCTAATATTTCAAGTATGACACAAACTATTGACGGAACTTTATTTGTAGCGACTGGTTCAAATCAAGAGGGTTCAGGTAATGGCGTGTGGTTTACAAAGGATTTTGGTGCGACATGGACGAAAATTCCTGGTACGACCAATTGCACCGAAATAGAAAGTTCGGATGTCGACAATAATGCTTGGCTCGCAACTAGCACTGGACTTAAGAAATTTGATGCCGTTGGTGAAGTTCTAACTTCCGTTAGTACTGGTCAGGCAGGAGGAGTAAATGCACTCAAAATAACAAAAGACGGTACGATAGTAATAGCCAATATTTCAAATCTAACCTTCGTATCTAAGGACGGAGGAGAAACTTTCGAAAACAAGTCATCAAACAATCCTAATGACAATTTGGTTGGGAGCAATGCTTCTCGCATCGAATACACTGTTTCTGCTTCCGAAAACTCCTCGGGGATGCATTCTTTGTATGCCGTATTGACCAATTCAAATTTGGTTGGTATGTACGTTTCGCATGATGACGGAGATACTTGGACTAAATTTGTTGGTGCTTCAGCACCACCCAATGAATTTGATATTTACAGAAATCAAGGAACATACAATTCCATTGTTTCAACAAACCCCTTGGATCCAGAAGAAATCTACATTGGAGGTATAGACATTTGGCGTTGGAAACAAACCGTGAACAACCCACCTAGTGGTGGCTTCGAAAAAGTTAGTCAATGGTTTGTTAACCCTACCTCTCCAATTTATGTTCATGCAGACAACCATGAAATGAAATGGGACGTAAACAATCGCCTATATATTGGTAATGACGGTGGTGTGAATATTACAAATGATTTTGCAGACAATTGGTACCCAGCGAATCGGGGCTACAATGTAACCCAGTTTTATGGTATCGCATTCAATAGAGACGGTGCTGTGATGGGTGGTTCACAAGACAACGGTACACTATACAGCGACCACAGTTTGTCTACTTTCCAAGAATTTGTAGAGGTGAGTGGTGGTGACGGATTCCAATGTGAAATTTCCTTTTACAATCCAAAAGTTTCCTTTGCTACTGTTCAATTTGGTGCAATTAGACGAACAGGTGACGGTTGGGCTACGGCTAATGGTTTTGTACCAGATTATCCAAGTTCTTACGATCCTGTTGGTGATGCAGGAGCGCAACATCCTTTCCATACTAGAATATTCTTGGCAGAATATTTTGATGAGAATTCTGAGGATAGCGTTTTGTATATTCCTAAAAAGAATTTTAGCGCAGGCGATGTAATGTCTGTCCCAAGTTTGGCTTCCGGTGATACCATATACGTTACTGCATCACAGGACTATCACTTTACGGATACACTCTACTATACGCCGGCTGTTTCCAATGATTCAGTGAATTTTGGTGTAAATCCTTTCACGGGTGAGCTTCATGCTATGGGGGCAGATACCGTTGATTTCAACGTTGCATGGGACACGATAACTGTTCAAGATCCATTCCAATCTTGGTTCCTTGTATACACTCAAGCAAATGGTGGAGAATTGTGGGGGACACGAAACGCACTGAGATTATCTGTTTCGGACGTGAATTGGGTGAATGTTGCTAGAGGAATAGGATCTGGTGGTGCCGATGTAGAGTTTTCCAGAAACTTAGAACATTGTTATATCTCTGCCGGAAACGGAATCTGGCGACTAGACGGTTTAGGCAGTGTATATACGAGTGATACTGCGTTTGTTGACAAAGTGGCGTATTACTCCTCTGGTGGAAACGACTTTACGCCAACATATACTCAGATAACTAAAATTAATAATGCAGCAGCTTCAGGTATAGCGGTAAATCCGAATAATGCTGATGATTTAGTAATGTTTGGTGGAAATGTTCGTCGAACTTCCAATGCGACGGCTGCATCTCCAAACTTTTCCAACATGGGTGCAGTAGGTGTTCCTTGTACTGATGGTATTATAGATCGCAATGACCCTAACATAATTGTCGCCGGAACTTTAATGGGTGCTGTTATTTCTGAGGATGGAGGCGCATCTTGGACTGATGCCTCCTCAGGCTTTGAGGGAACCGTAGTCACCGAAGTTCGACAGTCATGGAGAACAGCAGAGGAAGGAAACGGTCGTCCAGGAGAAATTTACTTGGGTACTTATGGTCGAGGTATTTGGGCCTCTGGCGATTACCTAAGCGTTGGTGTTGACGAGCAATCTATTGACCAGCCTACGCAAGATATGACAATTTATCCCAATCCTGTTCAGAATGAATTTTCTATATCCTTTGATATGGTTCAGACAGGAGATGTAGCTGTCAATGTTTACAGTTTGTCAGGAGCAAAATTGAAAACGTACGAATTCCCGAATGTTGTTTCAGGGGTTCAAAACCTGAATATCGATGTCAGCGCCCTGAATCGTGGGACTTTCATTGTACAGCTTGTGACAGAACATCAAAAGCATGTCAAAAAGATTATGAAGCTTTAAAAATACGAGACGATTCAAAAAGGCGACTTAGTCGCCTTTTTTTTTGTTCTAAATTATTATAACCATGGAAACCTGTCCGTATTGTCTTGAGCATATTGAAGAAATTCTATCTGGTGCCCACGAGTTGCACCCAATCAATGCAAATACGGAAATAAATTATACGGCTTATAATAAAGGTGATGTCTTATTTTCTGAGGGGGGCACACCTAGAGGTGTTTTCTTTCTACACAGTGGTCTGATTAAAATCGTTAAATACGGAATTGAGGGCAAGGAGCAAATCATTGAAATCGCCAAAGCTGGAGACCTAGTAGGATTTCGTGCCATG
>CAJWAO010000072.1 GCA_913020765.1 uncultured Flavobacteriales bacterium
TTTTCTCTCTTTAAAATACCAACCTCCTCACTTAACTGCATTCGATCGCTAAGGATGGCAAAGAGTTGGTCATCTAAGATGGAAACTTTATCTCTAATTTCATCAATCATCGTTGCTACATCCTGTGAAAAATTCGGTTGTCTTAATACCAATTTTTGAATTAAATCAAACAACCCATTTGCATCTAACTGCTGTTTTGCATCAGACCAAGCAAGATCCGGATTAGGATGCGTTTCAATCATCAATCCATCAAAGTTCAAATCCATCGCATATTGACTTACCTCTAAAAGTAAATCACGATTTCCAGTAATGTGGCTTGGATCACATATCATAGGAACATCAGGACGTTTTTCACTAAAAGCGATAGGTATCTCCCAGCTTGGAACATTCCTGTACTTGGCATGGTTATATATAGAGAAACCTCTATGCACTGCAGTTAGATCATGTAAACCAGCGTTATTGAATCGCTCAAAGGCACCTAGCCATAATTCTAGGTCTGGATTGATTGGGTTTTTAATTAAAATAGAGGTCTTCGTCCCCTTTAAAGCATCTGCAATCTCTTGGACCGCAAATGGGTTTACGGTTGTTCTTGCGCCAATCCATAATGCATCTACTCCAGCCTTAAGGGCTGCCTGGACATGAGATTTATTGGCAACCTCAGTACAAGTAGGTAAGCCATGTTCTTTACCTGCCTCAACGAGCCAAGGAAGTGCTTTTTCACCCAGACCTTCAAAACTATCAGGATGTGTTCTTGGTTTCCATATTCCAGCACGAAGAAGATTTACAATTGAATTTCTTGAAAGTGACTGAGCAATTTGACCCATCTGCTCTCTACTCTCTGCACTGCAAGGACCGGCAATAACAAAAAGTTTTGATTGATTTCGGATATTATTGACAAGCTTTTCTTTCATTTACGAACCTTTTCATGGGGCAATTTAAAGTTAATGATATAACGGCATTGAACCTGATTTAGTTCAAAAAATTAAACCTAAAAATACGATTTAAAAATATTTAGATATTTTGCCAATTACAGTTCACTTGTAATTAGATTTAAACCCTTTATTTGTATTTAATTCGGCACATTCATGCTACGGAAGCAACATAGCCAAACCTGCACCAACAAGTATACAGATTAACTTTAAAAGATTGATTCGGTGATTTTCAGAGGTTTCAAAAATAATTATTGTGGAGATATGTAAAAACATACCAACTACAATCGCCAAAACAACATGTATATCTACACCGAAGTCTTCTGGATTCACAAATAGACCAATTATCGCACCAAAAGGAGTTGTTAAGGCAAAAATTATTAAAAATAGCCATGACTTACGAGTACTTATATTCGAATCAACAAACAAGGACATCAGCGCAATTGCAACGGGAATCTGATGAAATAAAATACCCCAGAACAATGAACTGTGGACATGTCCAAGGTGAACGATATGGCTTCCTTGAGCATTTCCTAATGGAAATCCCTCAATTATAGAATGGATCGATAAAGCAAGAAATAAAGTGAACGGAATACTAAATTTGGTTTTGGATTGGGTCCTACCCATTTCAATACCACCTACAAAATATTCAAGAATAAACTGAACCAAAAAACCAATTAGAATATATAAGCCGATTGTTTCATGATGGTGCTGATATAGATCAGGCAACAGATGACAAAAAACGATTGCCAACAAAAATCCTCCGCTAAAAGCCAAGGTCAATTTGATAGTATACTTTTTGTAATTGGTTTTTAAATAAGAAACCAAAAGTCCTCCAAATAGAACGGATGTAATCAAAAAAAACTGTAGTAAAATAAAATTCATTATTTCCGAGTTGCAATGATGATCAATCGTTCTGATTTACTCAGAGAAAAATCCTCCAAGTCGAAAGAACCAAATGTAAAATCCACAACAAAGTAAGGACGCAACAATTCCATAAATTGTTCTTTTGTTATTGCTTGAACTTTTTCTTGATAGCTGTATTTCTGAGACTTGTCAGAAAAAGAAATGGTTTTAATAATATGCGTCCCCGTATATTCTCTAGAAATATTAAACTCGATATCATTTACTCGTTTTTTTTCGAACGGAACAAGATCACTAACAACTTTCTTAGCATTCATAAAGTCAATTACAAGTCTACCACCAGGTGCTAACATTTTAGCCATCGACTCACAAACTTGTTTATTTTCTTCATGCGTATCAAAATACCCAAAGCTTGTAAATAAGTTAAATATTGCATCGAATGTTCTCCCTTTAACTGGTTGACGCATATCGTGCACATCAAACGATAAATTCGGGTTTTCATTCAATTTTGCCTGTGTGATACTATTTAATGACAGGTCCACGCCCAGCACCTTAAACCCAAAAGAATTTAAAGTTATCGCGTGCCTTCCTTTTCCACAAGCCAAGTCAAGTAATGAAGCACCCGGTGCCAAATTAAGCTTAGAAACTAAAGCCTCCATAAATCCTCTTGCCTCGTCTTCCCCTCTGTTTTGATAAAGAATATGATAGTAGGGCGTATCGAACCATTCCGCAAACCACTCTTTTTTTGGCATAGCGCAAAATTACAATTTTTAGCAAGTATAATAGGAACAGAGAGTGGTCAAAAAACTATAAATTTGATACAATGAAAATAGTAGGAATTACAGGCGGAATCGGAAGTGGAAAAAGCTTCGTTTGTACAATTCTTGAAAAAATGGGTTATTCAGTTTATTATTCTGATGACCGAGCAAAATTCTTGATAGATTCAGACCCTAGGATTCACAAGGAATTAAATTTAATGATGGGCGAAAAGGCATATAGCGAGGACGGATTAAATCGCGAGCTCGTCTCCAATAAACTTTTTAATGACCCTGAACTCCGACAAAAAATAAATAAACTAATTCACCCTATCGTTCGTGAAGATTTTGACCAATGGAAAAGATCTTTTAAAGATGAAAAATTTATTTTTAATGAAGCTGCTATCCTTTTTGAAACGGGAGCTTATTTGAATTATGATGCTGTCATTTTAGTCCATGCCCCGTTGGAGTTAAAACTGAAAAGAATCAAAAAAAGAGACGGATCCTCCGAGGAAGAAATTTTAAAAAAAATGAAATCACAGTGGTCGGATGAGCAAAAAATGAAACTCACTCCGTACCGTATTTTAAATGATGGAAACAATCCGTTAACCGATACGATTTCAGCTCTATTAAAGAAAATAAATTAGTAAACCAATTTAATTGTAATGGCTTTGTCCGCATTTAACATAAAGGAGCAAGACTTAAAGCTCGGAGCTGAAAACCTGGGTCTAATGCCGTTGGAAAATGCATACGCCTCCTTGGGAATACCAAAAAAATTAGTGTCGCATTTATTGTTTGCATTTTCATCGTGATATATCGCCAGTGCATATCTACCAATAGGTAGATTTTTAAATGTATAAAGCTTTTTATTTCCGCTGGTTTTAACCCGAACCATTCTATACGTTTTACCTACCTCGGGAAACATAGATGCATCATTATATAACCCCAATTGTACAAGTCCACTATTGTGCTCAATATTACTAATTTGCACAGTCAAATCTGCACTCGACTGCGCGACATAAAGCAATGGTAAAAGTGAAGCCAAAAAAAAGACCAAACCCTTCATTTCTTGAAGGTTGTTTTGAATATTCTATCCATCCAATTGAATGTGGAGGCGTAGTTTCCTTCTAGTTTTGAGTGGTGATCGTCGTGGTGCTTTGTTTTACTAAGAAAAGGAACATTGCTAAAAAATGGTAATTGTAAATCAGAATGAATGTGAATTTCATGCAGATTCCTAAGTAATCCAAATGCCCATAGTGCATAAACATTAATGGGCATGACAATGAGAATGAGCGCAAAACCTATTCCGACACCAATCATTCCTAACATCCACTCAAGGGGGTGAGCGTACAAATACTCCAGAGGAAACGGTGTGGTCGCCCGATGGTGAATAGAGTGTATGTGTCTAAGCATGAACTTATTTTCATGCAGCCATCGATGAAAAAAATAAAACCAAGCATCATCAACAACAAAAGCAAAAAGCACTTGCAATCCAATAATCCACAATGAAGTAAGGGAGGTATCAATACTGTCGTAAATCAGGTAAGAACCAGCCCCTGCAACAAAAAGCAGAATGATAAAATTAAATAAAAAGAGTGGCATTCGCTTTCTAAAAATAGCGTCTTGATAGCTCTTTGATTGGATCCTAAAAGCTTTAAATATATTGGTTTTTAGAACCAACATGCTATAAATTAACCCAAATAAGTTGGACCCCACAAGAACCAAAACTGTGCCCAATGCTACCCACTCTCTAGTCATCTTAAAGCGAATAAATTAAACATAACTGAATCCTCCAGACCAATCTCTCTCTCATGGTGAAGCTGTGAGAAACCCTTTTCACCGAGAAGGTTCTGAATTTTGTTGAGGCGGCCATCTAAATCATGTACTTCAATTACAAGAGATTTAATTAACGGCCAGTGCTGATCTGATATACCTTTAAGAACAGACCACTCTGCACCTTCACAATCAATTTTCAACAAATCAATTTTCTCAATTCGTTCTTTTTCAATAACTGACGACAAAGTATTTAAATCACATTCGACTTTTCTCTTTCCACGAACCAATACAAAGGCAATTAATCCCGAAAGAAAAGAGGGTATCAACCTCATCCACTTCATACCGTCAGGTGGGTTTTTCATCGTACCTTTCACAGCTTTTGAAAATGCTTTTGGGTCTTTCTCCCATTCCTCGGGATGTAGGGTAGATAAAGCAGGAGTGTTTGGGAAATAAGTAAACGTCGCCTTAGCCGGGGCGTCGGAAACACCCATTCGAAAAGTATGAATCATCCCACCACCGTATTCCAAGGCATTTTTACTCAGTACCGCATAGATATCGGGAATTGGCTCAAAACAATAGGCGTGCACATTTTTTGCCTTTTGAATGGCGCGAATACCGAAAACACCGACATTAGCACCAACATCAAAAACAACATCTCCGTCATTGATTTTTATTCCATTCTGAAGATATCCCTCAACGTGGTGGTCCAACATCTTGGCCTCAGGTTTCCTAAGGCAGAAAACCTTTGTGCCGTCATTCAATATAGCTTGAGTCATAATTAGACTCCAAAATACTGAAATTTTGGCTGAAAGTAAATAGTAAACTAGACGTTTCTATTTTTTGAGAAATGGATATCTGTAATCAGTAGCGGGAACAAATGTTTCTTTTATCGTTCTTGGCGACACCCATCTTAGAAGATTTAAAATAGATCCTGCCTTATCATTTGTACCTGAACCACGAGCACCACCAAAAGGTTGTTGACCGACCACTGCACCAGTTGGCTTGTCATTGATATAAAAATTCCCAGCGGCATTTTCTAGTGCCTTCGTGGCATACTCAGCTGCATATCGGTCAATAGAAAAGATGGCTCCGGTTAAGGCATACTCCGAGGTGCCGTCAACAAGACTTAGTGTCTCCTCCCAACTATTTTCATCGTAAACATATATGGTCATAACAGGGCCAAAAATCTCCTCCACCATTGTTTTAAACTTTGGATCAGAGGTCACAATAATCGTTGGCTCTATAAAGTATCCTTTAGATTTATCATAGTTACCTCCAACAATTATTTCTGCATCTGCTGCATTTTTGACATAATCAATATACGATGCTATACTATCAAACGCTTTCTCTGAAATTACTGCATTGATAAAATTTGATGGATCTTCAGGAGAACCCATTTTAAAGGTTTTGGCATCTGAGACAATTTGAGTCTTCACATCATCCCAAATATTGTTTGGGATGTAAGCTCTTGATGCAGCAGAACATTTTTGGCCTTGAAATTCAAAAGCACCTCGTGAAATTGCAGTGGCAACCTCAGCAGCTACTGCTGATTTGTGGGCAATAATAAAATCTTTACCCCCCGTCTCACCGACAATTCTTGGATAGGAACGATATTTTTCAATGTTATTTCCAATACCTTTCCAAAGCGTTCTAAATACATCTGTGCTTCCTGTAAAGTGCAAGCCTGCAAAATTCTCATCTTGAAAAACCACATTGGAAATCTCTCGTCCGCTCACTGTGACCATGTTGATTACCCCTTTTGGTAAACCAGCTGCCTCAAAAAGTTCCATAATCACTTGCGCAGAATAAATTTGGGTTTCGGCAGGTTTCCATACAATCACATTGCCCATCATGGCAGGTGCTGCACACAAATTTGCACAGATTGAGGTGAAATTAAATGGCGTAAGTGCAAAAATAAATCCTTCTAAAGGTCTGTGCTCAAGACGATTCCACATCCCCGGTTGAGACTCAGGCTGCTCTTTATACAATTGGCTCATATACTGCACATTGAATCTGAAAAAATCGATCAATTCACATGCCGCATCAATTTCGGCCTGCATCACATTTTTACTTTGCGCAAGCATTGTTGCTGCATTTAATTTTGCACGAAATGGTCCTGCCAACAAATCAGCTGCTTTTAAAAATATGGAGGCCCTACCCTCCCAACTCATATTGGCCCATTTTTTTCTTGCCTCCATTGCGGCGGCTATGGCCTGCCTCACCTCTTTTTCAGTTCCATAATTTGAAGTTCCAATGGCATGAGCATGGTCATGGGGAGGGCTTAACTTTTTCTTGTGATCAGTATATACTTTTTGGTCTCCAATATACATTGGCACGTCGACGTGGCTATTGTACATTCGAGAATATTCCTTAAGCAGTATTTCACGTTCCTCGCTCCCTGGAGCATACGACTTTACAGGTTCATTTATCGCAACAGGTACTGAATAAAAGGCATTTGACATAATATAATTTTTTTTTGCAAACTTAATAATAGTTGAGTATCATTACAACTAAAGTCTGCATTACTATGAATAGAATTACACTCGTGCTTGTTCTATTAAATCTAAGTTAGTTATGCATGATAATTAGGAGCAAACTAGCGGACTAAAGTTAAAAACCCGTGTCCAGATAATTCTTGACCATTGAAACCAAATGCGTTGTACTTATAAAAATAAATACCCGCTTTGGCTTCATTTCCACTTTGAGACCTACCATCCCATCCAATATCAAGAGATTCAATAACGGCCATTACATTTCCCCAACGATTCAAAATGATAAGCTCAAGACGCTCCACATTTTCAGTTTCCAAAATGAATTGCTCATTTGCGCCATCTTGATTGGGGCTAAAAACATTAGGAACAAAAATAGCTGGATCACCATATAAATTTGCTGCGATCTCCATCATAAATGTGTCTGAACACGTCCCATTAAAAGCAGTGAGGGTTACTGGATAAATCCCTTCATTATTATAAACAGAGGAGATCGCAGGAGAATCTGGTTCAGCATAATTCAAATTATCTCCATTTCCGAAGTCCCATGAATAGTTCGTAGCACCTGAACTAAGGTTTTGAAAATCTACATTTAAAGGGATTACACCAGAGTTCGGATTTGATGTGAATAAAGCATTGGGGTTTGAAACTCCAGTTACCGTAATCGAAGCTGAACCTTCACAGCCATTTGCATCTGTCCCGATGACAGTATATTGATTTGATGAAGTTAATGTAAAAGAGACTCCATTAAGAACCCCATTGTCCCATAAATATGTCGCACCGGGACCAGCTCCTGTAGCCGTCAAGATAATGTCATCACCCTCACATGCAATAAAATCCGAACCAGGGTCTATAATGGGCAAGGCTTGAACAATTACGGATACCTCATCTTGGGTTTCACAACCATCTGCACTTATTCCTGTAAGAGTATATGTCCCGGATGAGTCAGGTTCGAATGGTACACCATTTTCAATACCATCAGACCAAGAATAGGTTACTGCATTATCCCCTTCTAATGTGACCTCCTCACCAATGCAAATTTCAATATCATCACCTGCATAAACTGGCACATTAGGATTTACAATTAAAGTATATTCACTCAATGGACTTGGACAACCACTTACTGTGTATATGACTGAATAACTTGTTGTTTGAGTGGGGCTAACGAGAATTTCATTTGTACTTTCTCCTCCTGGCTGCCACACACATGAACCGTTGCTCAGTCCAGAAACAGCAGTTAAAGTCGCCTCTTGGCCTTCACAAATTTCGATTGGGCCGTTAATTTCAACATCAGGTATAGGATTAACGACTACCTCCACCTGATAATTCAAAGCACATTGATT
>CAJWAO010000073.1 GCA_913020765.1 uncultured Flavobacteriales bacterium
GTGCCGGGTTTAGGTAGATAGGGTTTGAGAAAAACTGCGTGAACGTAGGATCTTGCGAGCGCACCGAATTAAGGCTTGATGTCGAGAGACAAGCGATCACAAAAACATATAGGATTAAATGCTTTTTTTTCACACAATTGAGTTTATTCACGAACAATCTTAACGTGATTATAGTTTGTAAGGTTACAAATATCGTATATTAATTGTAATAATTTGAATAATTTGGCGTTTTTTAGACGATCAATTCAATTGTTTCATTCGAATTATGAAGAACATCTTATTTTTCTCTCTATTTCTTCTCCCTGTTAGTTTTTCATTTTGTCAAGAATTTACGGAGCAAATAGAATGGAATAATTCGATTTCATTAGTGAGTGGTGAACAAACGTTTTTGGCACCGCATTTTGAAAAAATAAACTACGATAACGGTGTGCCTAAGTATTACGCCAAAAAAGTGCTTAAAGAGAAAGGTCTAAAGGTTCAGTCAATACAATATATTACAGAACATGCCACTAAGTCAGAAGAAAAGTACTTCAAAGATTTTGACATTAAACTACCGAAAGAAACACCCTTGGAGGTAAAGTTCACCTGTATTTCACACAAGCCCTTCTTGGTTTTTTCCGGAATACCATTTATCAGAGAGGACGGGCAACTCAAAAGAATTAAGAGTGTAAAAGTCCTTGCCTCAAAGGAAATAATTGCATTACAAAAAGATTTTGCTGCTGAATCTGTTTTGCAATCGGGCTCAGGTGAATGGTTTAAGATAGCACTTCAAAACGATGGAATTTATAAAATTGATTATGATTTTCTTCTCTCGATGGGAGTTGACATGTCCAATCTTGATCCTCGCGATGTACACATTTTCGGAAATGGTGATGGTAAGTTACCTGAACTAAATAGCATTCCTAGAACAGATGATTTGGCCCAGAATGCTGTTCAGTATTTTGGTGCCGCAGACAATATCTTCAATCAAAATGATTTCCTTTTGTTTTATGGTTGGGGCCCAAACAGATGGCACCCTAACGGAAATTTGGAATTTGATCAGGTTAAGAATATTTACACAGATTACTCCTATTATTTTATTAATATAAATTCTGATAGACCTTCTATGGAAATTCAAACAGCCCCGTCTTTAGTAGGTTCTCCCTCTGAAACAATAAGCACATATGATTACAGGGCTTGTTATGAAAACGATTTGATTTCCCTAATTGGTGGTGGACAGCGTTGGTATGGTGAACTTTTTGATATTGATTTAGAGCAAACCTTCAACTTTTCAATCCCGAATATCGCAAACAGCCCGGTTTTTTTTAAAACGTCCATTGCCACAAATGCTACGAGCGGTGTAGGTACGCAACAAACCTACTCTGTAAATGGTCTAACGCTTGCTGCGAGTGTGCTTCCTCATACATCAATCGATTTTGTTAGGTCTTCTCAAATTTTTTCTTTAACCAATCCAACCTCAGGCACAATACCATTGAAGATAACGATTCAGCGTAATAGTCCCAGTGTGTTGACTTATTTAGATCGTATACAGCTAAATGCCAGGCGAGATCTTATTTTTTATGGAAGTCAGCTCGGGTTTAGAAACCTCACAGGGAATCAGGAAGGAATAGGGACTTTTGAGCTCTTGAATTTTCCGAGTACTGGATTTATTTGGAGTCTTGCCGATAGGCATCACCCTAAAATAATTTCCGGGATAGTATCAGGAACGACATATCAGTTTGTTGATTCCTTGAGCTACAGAGAATACGTCGCCAGTAATGGCGGTACTTTTCTAAGTCCAGAGTATATTGGGACTGTTGATCACCAAAACCTACATGCTTTGTCACAAGCAGATTATTTGATTGTTACACATCCCAACTTCAGAACACAAGCGGATCGTTTAGCCGATTTGCACCGTGACCAAGGGTTATCTGTACATGTAGTAACTACAAATCAAATCTACAATGAATTTAGTTCCGGGGGGCCAGATGCAGTTGCTATCAGATCTTTTGCGAAAATGTTTTATGACCGCGCCCAAACCAACCCTGAATCTGCCCCAAAATACCTTTTGCTCTTTGGTGATGGTACCTATGATCCGAAAAATAGAGTTCCTGACAATAATAATTTTGTACTCACATATCAAGTATTAGGTAGTGAAAATCACATTTCCGCCTTGGTTACAGACGATTTTTATGGAATGCTTGATGATGATGAGGCAATCACAGGTGCGGATTTATTAGACATAGGAATCGGTCGCATTTTGGCCTCTACAAGCACCCAAGCTGAGCAGCAAGTTGATAAAATCGAACACTACATGAAGAATGGCTCGGATTTATTTACCAATGCCGGTGCATCATGTTGTCTTGAAGATAACTCGTTAAATACCTTTGGGGACTGGCGTCAGAAATATGTTCAAGTCGCGGATGATGAGGAATCAGGTTATTTTATAAATAACGATACCGAGCCTCAATATCTATACACCAAAGCAAATCACAATCAAATGAATTGCGATAAACTTTATCTCGATGCTTACCCACAGCAAACTAGTGCAGGGGGTCAGAGGTATCCTGAGATTGTATCGGCCATATCTGATCGAATACAGCGCGGGGCTCTTGTTTTCAACTATGTTGGGCATGGCGGTGAGGTTGGCCTAGCAGAAGAGCGTGTTGTCACGATTCCACAAATTAATTCATGGAACAATATCAACGCGTTAACACTTTTTGTTTCTGCCACCTGCGAATTTACCAAGTATGACGATCCAGCGCGTGTCTCTGCGGGGGAATGGGTTGCTTTAAATCCAAATGGTGGCGCTATAGCCTTAATGACGACTACTCGGTCCGTTTATTTTGGTGTGAACACAACAACTGGAAATAAATTTTTTGAAAATGTATTCGACCGCAATCCTGATGGTACTCCATTGGCTTTTGGTGATATTGTAATGCGAACCAAAAATGAAACGGGTTCGAGTGATAATAAACGAAGTTTCACATTAATTGGAGATCCTGCGTTAAAAATCGCATTACCTAGTTTAAATGTCATCACAGATAGTATCAACGGGATTTCCCCAGATGTTGCGATAGACACAATTCGCGCATTGAGTAAGGTCGTGATGAAAGGACATATTGAAGATCATTTAGGAAATACGATGACAGGACTGAATGGTGTTTTGACCCCGTCAATTTTTGATAAAATAAAACTTCAAACCACTTTAGGTCAAGATTTGTATTCCCCGGAAATTGAGTATGAATTGCAGAGAAATGTAATTTATAAAGGTAAGGTATCCATTACTAATGGGACGTTTGAGTTTTCTTTTGTCGTTCCCAAAGATATTTCGTTAAACTACGGAAATGGGAAAATAAGCTATTACGGTTATTCAGAACAAATAGATGCGGGAGGTTACGATACCTCTGTTGTTATTGGAGGAATTGATCCAAACGGAATTTCAGATGCCGACGGTCCTGAGGTAACTTTATTTATGAATGATGAAAACTTTGTTTCGGGCGGTCAAACAGACTTTGAGCCTATTTTATTGGCAAAGATTTTTGACGAAAATGGGGTAAATACTGTTGGTAACGGAATTGGTCACGATATTACAGCAATTCTAGACGGGAACTCTTCTGAGCCCTTTATACTAAACGATTTTTATGTAGCAGATCTTGATTCTTATCAATCTGGGGAAATTCGCTTTCAATTTAATGGTTTGTCACCAGGTAGGCATACATTAGAATTCAAGGTATGGGATGTAAACAATAACTCTACGAAAAGCAGTATTGAATTTGTTGTTGTTGACAATGAGAACTTAGTGCTTCAAAATGTCTTTAATTACCCGAATCCTTTTTCTACTTCAACTGAGTTTATGTTTGAGCATTCTTTTGCTTGTAACGAACTAGAGGTACAGATACAAATATTTACTGTTTCCGGTAGATTGGTTCAAACACTTAACGAGATTATTCCTACTCAAGGTTTTCGGGTGAGTCAAATATTTTGGGATGGAAAAGATAATTATGGTGACCAATTGGCAAAAGGAGTTTATATTTACCGCGTGAAAGTAAAAGACTCAAGTGGTCAAACTGCAGAAAAAACAGAAAAATTAGTCATATTGAAATAAGCGCAACAATAAAACATACCCTTTTGCGTATATTTACTACCGATTTACAGAATTATGAAAAACCTATTTTTAGCCTTTATTTTGGTTACCTGCTCCTTAACAGTTTATGCCCAACCAACTGGAGGGAATGGAGTTACTGACGAGGATTTGCAATTGAATACAATTACTACCGCTTTGCCTTTCATGTCTATAACACCTGATTCTAGAGCGGGCGGAATGGGGGATGCGGGAACAGCACTAAGTCCCAGCTCTTCCTCTGTATATTGGAATACCTCAATTTTAAGTTTTTCTGAGCAAACTTCCGAGGTTAGTTTATCTTATACACCTTGGTTGCGTCAGTTGACCAATGATATTCATCTTTCTTACTTATCCGGTTACTACCAAATCAATGAGTCCCATACTATTGGAGGGGCATTACGCTATTTTAGCCTAGGTGAGATTACCTTTACAGATGCGTCGGGTAACGTTATTCGCGATGACAAACCAAGTGAGTTTGAAATAACAGGAGCTTATGCCTTCAGACTCTCAAATAGATTAAGTTTAGGGATTAACGGAAAATTTGCTTATTCTAATTTGACTGGCGGTTTAACAGTGGGGGGCGTAAATACAAAACCGGGAGTCGTTGGCGCTGCAGACCTTTCTTTTAGCTACTATAATGATAATGCAAAAATTGGAAATCTTGACGGGGTATATACTTTTGCTACAACCATTAATAATATCGGGAATAAAGTAGCTTATTCCGAGCTCGCAACTAGGGATTTTATACCCATGAATTTGAAAATAGGGAATAGTTTTTTGGCCAATTTTGATGCTTACAATAAAGTGACCTTTTCATTGGACCTACAAAAGCTTCTCGTTCCTACACCACCGAGTTATTATTTTGATGGAGAAGATTATATCATGACCTCTGGTATGAACCCTGACGTTGGTGTAATCAACGGAATGATTCAATCTTTCTATGATGCCCCAGGAAATGTTGTTGTGGATGACGACGAGGTTCCAATTGCAGATGCAAATGGAAATTACGAGGTAGTCAAAGGCACAAGGTTCAAAGAGGAGTTGTCGGAAATTAATATTGCATTTGGTACAGAATGGTGGTATAACGACGTATTTGCAGTACGTGGAGGCGTTTTCTTTGAGAGCAAGAATAAAGGGAATAGACAATTTATGAACCTTGGCGCAAGTCTAAAGTACAACATGTTTGCTATTGATTTCTCATATCTCGCCTCTTTAAATGGTCGCCAAAGTCCATTGGCCAATACCTTGAGGTTTACTGTTCGTTTATTTCTTGATCAAGCAGGTGCATCAGAATAATTATATTTTTCTTCTTTAATTTTCTATCTTGTAGTGTTCATAAATTGTTAGTTTTACCTAACCCACTTTATTTATATTTGTAAAATGAAATGTAATCCCGAGTATTCTAGCAAAGAAAGTCTCCTTGAGTTATACCAAAAGCCTCTTTTGGAGCTTGTTTTTGAGGCGGCAACGATTCACCGTAAATACCATAATCCGAGAGAAGTACAAATGTCTTCCCTCTTGAGCATAAAAACTGGTGGTTGCCCTGAGGATTGTGGTTACTGCCCTCAGGCAGCTAGATACCATACCGATGTGAATGCAGAGGGGATTATGAAGGTAGAAGACGTATTAGAGCAGGCGAAGAATGCAAAAATAAATGGGTCATCAAGACTATGTATGGGTGCAGCTTGGAGAGAGGTTAAAGACAATCGTGATTTCGATAAAGTTGTAGAAATGGTACAGGGTGTAAATGACATGGGTATGGAGGTCTGCTGTACACTCGGAATGATGAATGAAAACCAGGCTAAGAGACTAAAAAATGCAGGCTTATTTGCTTACAATCACAATTTAGATAGTTCTAAAGAATTTTACTCTGATGTTATCTCCACTCGGGAATATGATCAAAGATTAGATACAATTGAAAATGCAAGAAAAGCTGGAATATCCGTATGTTCAGGAGGAATTATAGGTATGGGAGAGACTGAAGAAGACCGTATGGGGCTTCTAATGAGCTACATGGAGATGGAAAACCCACCTGAATCTATTCCAATAAATGCATTGGTTGCTGTTGAAGGCACGCCTCTAGAAGAGCAAAAACCGATTGAACAGTGGGAGTTGATTCGTATGGTTGCGACAACAAGAATCGCATTCCCTGAATCTGTAGTGCGTCTCTCTGCAGGCCGAACCAAGATGTCAATGGAGGCGCAAGCATTATGTTTTATGGCAGGTGCAGGATCGATATTCGCAGGGGACAAGTTACTTACTACGCCAAATCCAGAGTTTAATGAGGACAAAGAGATGTTTTCGATTCTTGGTCTAATTGCAAAAGAGTCATTTGCAGATGGAGAACAACCTACAACAAATCCTGATCCTATTCTAATTGAAAAGAAAAGAATTGCCGCTGAAAGAGAGGCAGCATATGCAAAAGCTAAGTTGAATAAATCAAATAAAGCTTTTAAACCGAGAATGGTTACCAAAGTCGAAACTTTAGAATGAATGAGAGTCTGCTAAAAAAGCTTCTCAAACGCAAAGAGTCAGGAAACCTCCGAACCCTCGAAATACCTGAACAGGGAATAGATTTTTTTTCAAACGATTACCTAGGACTTTCAAAACGAGCAAGGTGCAAGGATGAAACTTTACCAAATGGCTCGACAGGCTCTCGATTGCTTTCCGGTAATAGCATTATTGCTGAGGAATGTGAATCAATACTCGCAAATCATTTTGATTCTAAATCCGCTTTAGTTTTCGGTTCGGGTTATGTTGCGAATTTGGGCCTCCTTTCCTCAATTTTACAACGTGGGGATGTTGTTTTTTATGATCAATATATTCATGCAAGCTCAAGAGATGGTATTCGTCTTTCGCTAGCAGATTCCGTATCATTTAGACATAATAATCTTAAAGATCTTTCAAATAAACTCTCTAAAAAAAGGTCACAGAGTAATTATGTTCTCGTTGAATCCTTATACTCTATGGATGGTGATTTGGCTCCATTAAATGAAATAGCCTCAATATGTGATAAGTACAATGCTTATTTGATTGTTGACGAGGCCCACGCTAGTGGAGTTTATGGGGAAATGGGCAAAGGTCTATGTTTTGAAAATAAAATTCTATCAAAAGTCTTCGCGCGCATCATTACTTTCGGTAAGGCATATGGTTTTCACGGTGCCGCGGTTTTGGGTTCAGAGATATTAAAAGAGTATTTGATAAATTTCTCTCGATCTTTCATTTATTCTACGGCACTGCCACCTTCCGATTATAGTGCTATATCCGAACTTGTGCATCATAAAGAATTAAATGAGTTGCGTACTGATTTGCAAGATAATATATCTTTTTTTCGCACCTTGTGTGCGCGTAAATCATTTTTATCTGACCCAACATCACCAATTCAAATACTAGAATTTGAGAAACCTCAAGAGCTTGAAGATATTGTGTCTAGCTTAAGAAAGCATTCTATTTATACAAAGGGCATTTATCCTCCAACTGTCCCTGTGGGAAAATCTAGGTTACGGCTATGCCTTCATGCCTTTAATACGCACAAAGAAATCGAGATACTAGCGAGTTGCCTTTTAAAATAGGTATGGCTTTGGTAGTCTAACCTCCGAAGTCATCGAAACGCACATTCTCATCAGGAATCCCCCAATCATCGCACATTTTAATAACAGCTTGATTCATAAGTGGTGGTCCACAGAAATATACTTCTAGATCCTCTGGTGCCTCATGCTTCGATAAATACTGATCTATAACTACTTGGTGAACAAATCCAGAGAATCCATCTCCATTTTCGTCTTCACACGATTCTTTGTTTACCCAATTATCCTCTGGGAGTGCGTCAGAAAGCACGAGGTAAAATTTAAAATTTGGGAAGTCTTTTTCCAAATCACGGAAATAGTGAATATAGAATAATTCTGCTCTGGATCGTCCTCCATACCAGTACGTAACTTTCCGCCCTGTTTTTAAGGTTTTAAAAAGCTCATAAAGATGAGAACGCATAGGAGCCAT
>CAJWAO010000074.1 GCA_913020765.1 uncultured Flavobacteriales bacterium
TGAAAGTACCTGAACAAAAAAAGCCTCCCGAAAGGAAAGCTTTTTAATTGTGACCTCGACAGGATTCAAACCTGTAACCTCCTGAGCCGTAATCAGGTGCGCTATTCAGTTGCGCCACGAGGCCTTTTGACTTATGGTCCGCGGATACATTATAAATGTATAACTTCCACCATGAGGCATTAGAGGTGCAAAGATAAATATATTTCAATAAATAATAATCTGAATATTGTCTTTAGTCGAAAATACAGTAAATTTAATTCAGTGAAAATTGTTTTAGTCTTTGTTTTTGGCGTCTGCTTTTCTATACAAGCCCAACAGAAAGTAAATAAAATACTAGACAAGGGAGATAAGAAACTAGCAAAATTAGACACAACGGCGGCTCTAAGCCTTTACGACAAGGCCTTAGTTGTAGACAGTGCCTGTGCTGATGCTTATGCGAAAATCTCAGATGTATTTGTTTCGAGAGGAAATTACAGCAATGCTATGGAGCTTCTAAACGCGGGTATTAGAATTACTGCTGATATTCCAAAAGACAGAAAAACAATTTCTCATCTCTACTCCATTCGATCCTTTATTCATTTTACGGAAGAAAATTTTCATCACGCCATTCAGGATTTGGACCAGGCAATTGTCCTCAACACTGAAAACCCCAATTACTTCTACATGCGTGCGCTTGTAAAAAGAATGAATGGTGATGAAAAAGGCTGCTGCAAAGATCTCAAAAAAGCAATTGCCTTGGGCTTGAAAGCCGCTGATGTTTACAGTCAAACTTATTGCAATTAAGTCATCGTAAGTATGTAAATTTGTGAAAAGCCTTTTTCATGAAATTTAACCTTTCCGAAGTCAATGATTTAATCCGAAGCAGACGGTCCATACCTCCAGAGCATTTTACTAGCAGAAAAGTGCAAAAGGATCAAATAGAATTAATGCTCAAAAATGCACAATGGGCACCAAACCATGGCAAGACTCAGCCTTGGAGATTTCAGGTGTATTTATCGGATACAGCAAGACAAGAATTAAGTCAAGCACTAGGTAAACTTTACATGGAAACCACTCCTGATGATCAACAAAATGATGCAAAACTCGCAAAGTTGGTTCGAAGGCCACTTATTTCATCTGTAGTCATTATTGTCAGTATGTCTCGACAATTAGAAGAAAAAATCCCAGAAATAGAGGAAATTGAAGCAGTTGCATGCTCAATTCTTAACCTTCAGCTCACAGCAACTGCCTATGGAATCGGTTCATTTTGGTCGTCTCCAAAGCTCATTTATACCAAAGAGATGAATGAATTTCTTGGTATCACTGAAAAAGATAAATGCCTGGGTATTGTTTATTTGGGTTACCCAAAAGGGGATTGGCCAAAATCCCACAGGAAACCTATTGAATACAATACCGTATGGAAAACCCAATAGAACATCTTGACCTTGGTTTTGTAAATTTCACAAAGCATCCGGAAAATCCAAATTTCGTCGTTTATCGATTCACAGACCCAGAGAGAGCAAATTCTTTCAGAGCAGAATTAATTGCTAACAATATTTCTTTTGAGGAGGATACCGAAAAAAAGAAACAGCTCATTTACACCCTATTTGCAATACACACGAAATATTACAATCAGTCAATGCAGATTAATATTAAAGTTGAAGGCAAACATAAAAAACCACTTATTCCGTTTCGCATATTTCGATGGACGGTTCTTTTATTTGGTTTAGGCATACTACTTTTAGCTATTTTGAGTTATTGTAAGCACATGTCCTATTTAAAGGAGCAAACCGAGCAAATAAAATGAAAATACTGGTCGTCTTTTTTTTCCTTTTTAGCCTTAATGTTTTTTGCCAATCCGAAAAAGTCCCATCCTACTTTGGATTGCATTATAGAACTATTTTGCCAAATAATTTTGTAGGTAGCAAATCCGTTACGATCAGCAATCAAGAGTTCACAAGTACCTGCACCCAAAAAACGGGATATTCTTTAGGTGCCACTGTCAGAGCGGGAATCACTAAACTAATTGCATTTGAAACCGGGATAAATCTAATTCATAGGAACTTTTATCTCAATATGAGTGTTGCAGACTCTAATCAATATGCTGATCGAGATTTAGGCTTTCTTACTTATGACATCCCATTAAATTGTCTCATTTATATAAAACTCAATAAATCCTGGTATGCCAATGCATCATTGGGTATTGCAGCCTCTTACAAACCTTCAACTATTGGAGCTGTCAACAATACCGCCGACAATCACTCCTTCATTCATACTGGGTATGTAGATTATAAAAAGAAATTTACTGCTGATTTTAACGGTAATATCGGATTTGAGTTTAGAAGTAAGAAGTCGGGATTCTTCTACCTAGGCGGCGCTGTACAAATTCCACTTTCTTCCCTCTTTATACTTGCTGGAATGTATAAGTATCAAGGATACGAACTAGTTGCAGCAAGCAATGTCAATGGGTCTTTTTTATCCGTAGACCTCAAGTTTTTCTTTCCAAATACAAAAAGCAATGGAAGCTCTTTTAAACCCGGACCAATCGAATAGAATAAAATCACTTATCGACACATTACAACTGACCAAGCACCCAGAAGGAGGCTTTTATGCTGAAACCTATCGGTCTAAAAAAAGGACAGCAAATAATGAAGGTGTATTAATGACCTCCATTTATTTTCTACTAACCTCGGAAAATGTCTCTAATTTCCACAGAATTTCAAATGATGAACTGTGGTTTCACCACGAAGGAAGCCCAATCGTTATACATACATTGGAGGACAATATGCATAAAGAATACATTCTAGGGAAGGCATACAACGATGCTTGTAAACCCCAGCATCTCGTTAAAGGAAACACAATCTTCGGGAGCGCTGTTCTCGAACCCAATTCATATGCGCTTGTTAGCTGTGTTGTATCTCCTGGTTTCGAATTCCAGGATTTTGAGCTCTTTAGTTATGAAGAACTCATCGATAAATTCCCAGACGAAGCAGAAATAATTCAAAGATTGACGCCTAAGGCTGACAAATAAGCGTATCACTTGTTGGAGAGAATCCTGCCCAAACCCCTAAAGCTCCTCCCACTATATTTGTTGGAATATTTGTTGGTGTTGCAAACGGATTTCCTGCAGTATACATTTGATTGTACTTTTTTTCAAAAAAATTAAATTCAGCCTCTCCTATTTTCGAGAATGTTACAAGGATTGTATCTCCTTGAGGGTAATACCCTCGATAGGCCTGATCTACCTCTTCATCAAAAATATTAATCGGATTCTCGTAGGCAAATTCAAAAGTCAAACCATCAAAAAATGCATCATCGAAATACGGACCAAAAGGCTTATAAACGATCGGGTCCCTAGATCCATCAGGTAGCGTATTTAAACGTTGAACTTCCCATACGTAGGCATCATAAGAACCTGGAGGATCAGAGAGGGTTGCCCACGACCAACCATGGTCCTCTAAAGGGGCTTCGGGTTTCCAATAAAGAGAATCTAATGCGGTTGGTTGAAGTATAGAAGTAACAGAGGTATAAATTTCTCCATTGACTTGAACATCCAAACTATAGGTTTTTCCTACCTCACCGACAATGGAAGTGGAGAAATAACCGCAAAGATTCAAATTGATAAGCTCATCAACTGGAAGCCCAAAAAATGCTGCTGCCAGCTCCTCTGTTCCTGGCGGTAGATTGTCCGTACATATTTCAACGAGAGTCTCGGTGATATTACCATCGGAAACCACAACAGTGGCACCTGATATGAAACCGCTTAAATAGGCCTCAAGGTTCGTTGGAGAATAAATATTGGCTGTAGTTGATAATAGAACAATTGCTGGCTGACCTGTCTTTATACTACCGTCAATTACGATTTGTTCCTCGTAACCTGGAATGGCAATTTCAACTTCTTTGGTGCATGACACGCAAAGTAAAAACAAGCTAATTGTATAGATAGATAATTTCATATTATAGTTCAAAGTTCCAAGTTACACTGGGGATTATGGGGAATAACGAAACCTGCTTAACTGTAAGCTGAAAGTCTCCGGCAAGGAAGTCACCATCATTGTCAACATACATGAAGAAAGGGTTTGCACGATTATATACGTTGTAAATGGAAAAAGCCCAATTACTTCTAACCCTCTTTTTGACACGAATTAATTCGCCATTTACGTCTGTTTTATTTTTGTAAGATTTACTGTATAACGTGGCAGATAAATCAAGTCTGTGGTAGGGAGCCATTCTTGTTGAATTTCGCTGACCATAGTTAAATAGAAGGTTTTGTTCCTGCACATACCACGAGGACGGTAACGTTAAGGTGTTTCCTGTGGCATAAACAAAGGCCGTACTGAAGGTCCATCTGTCATTCAGTTTATAGGTACCAACAATACTCAGGTCATGTCTTCGATCATATTTAGCAGGGTAAAGATTTCCAGAATTTAAATCAGGAAACTGCCTATCGGATTTAGCCCATGTATAACCTATCCAACCCGTAAAGTCGCCCATTGCCTTTTTAATAAATAGCTCTATACCGTAAGACCAACCCTCTCCAAAAACCAATAAATTATCCGTATTGTCATTTACATTATCTCCCGGAAGTGCACCTTCCTTGTACTCAATCATGTTATTCATTTTCTTGTAATAAACCTCAACCGAAGTTTCAATTTGGTCATTGAAAAAGTTTTTAAAATAACCAACACTTCCCTGCCATCCTATTTGCGGCTTCGCGATATCCGTTGTAGGGTACCAAATATCAGTTGGCAAAGATACTGCACTCAGTGCCGTTAAATGTACGTATTGATAATTGTAGGAATACCCTGCTTTAATTGAGCTGTTATCTGGCAACAGACAGCGCATTGAAAATCTTGGCTCCAAACCATGATAGAACTTAATCAATTTACCGGATGGGTATTGTATAGAGGTATCTGGTGCACTAATATCTCCATTGACGTATCTCGTGAATGGCCCTACATGGTGATACATACTGTAGCGCAAACCAGCATTGATTTTAACCTTATCGTTTACATCAAAATCATCCATGATGTAGAAAGCTGTTTCGTGAGAAAATAAACGCTGCGCAGCTCCAGTATCAAAGACAACAGAGTCCGACTCAGCAGAAACGCTAGTAGGCGTAAAGGTATGGTAGATGTGATTTAGACCAAACTTAACCAAATGGCTAGGGTTTGGAAAATATGAGAAATCAATTTTTGATCCTAAATCCCGAACGCCAGAGGTTAAATTAAACCGAAATTGATCTTGTGAGGAACCAAATTGAAACATATAATCTGAAAAAGTACCTGTGACATTCATGAAAAGTTTCTTGTTAAATAGGTGATTCCATCTCAAAGCTGCAATACCATTTCCCCATGGCATATTTACATTAAAGCCACCTACATTGTCTGCGAATGAAAATACGTCTTTTCCATAATAACCGCTCAGGAAAATACGGTCTTTATCACTTATTTTGTAATTGAATTTGGCGTTTAAATCGTAAAAGAAATAGCTCGTCCCCGCAAAAGGTGAAGTATCCGGTATTGCGGCCTTCATAATAAGGTCAAGATACGTTCTACGACCAGAAATAATAAAAGACCCTTTATCCTTTTTAAGCGGACCTTCAACCGTTAATCGCGATGAAATTGCTCCAATTCCGCCTTTCACTTTGAATCTTTTATTGTTTCCTTCATTCATATTTACCTCCAATACGGAAGACATTCGTCCCCCATAATTGGCAGGCATTCCTCCTTTGATAAGGTTTACACTTTTCACTGCGTCGACATTGAATACAGAGAAAAAACCAAAGAGATGTGCTGCGTTGTAAACCACCCCTTCGTCAAGCAATACGAGGTTTTGATCCGGTCCACCACCACGCACATAAAACCCCTGTCCACCCTCGGCCGCAGAGGAAACACCAGGCAACAACTGAATCGTCTTCACAACATCTACCTCGCCCATAAAAGCAGGTAATGTTTTAATACTCTCAATATTTAGCTCAACTGAACCCATCTGCGTTGAGTTTACGTTTTCTCCTTTTTTACCATTGACAACGACCTCTTGTAAATCAATAACTGAGCTACCGAGCTCAAGATTGTAATCAATGTCTTGAGTCAGCTGAATCTCTTTTATTTCGGTAGGAAAAAGTGCAGATCTAAATTGTATTTGATAAGTTCCTTCCTCTAAAGTCAGAGAATAAAATCCATAAGTATTGCTGATCGTCCCTTTATTAATAGCGGGTACAAATATTTTGACACCGATTAGGGCTTCGCCACTTTGTGCATCACTAACATAACCGCTTATAGTATGTGTAGTATTCTTTTGAGCAATGGATAAAAATCCAAACAGAATGAAAATAAGTGTGAGACTGTGCTTCATTTTTGTAAATAAGTTGTAAAGTTAAGAACACATGGAGGTGCTAAAAGTTTTTAAGGTGTTAAATTTATACCACAATTTGTCAAACGTTCACGCAAAATTATAAGTTGTAAGCGTAAATTCAATTAACAAAAGATAAGAACGCGTCAAACGAAAGACATTAGACCGAGATTCATGAGCACGAATGTTTGTTTTTTAAATAGTAACAATGGTAGTGGACTGCTCGCATTTGGCGGCATGGATATTTTGGTTGTAGATCAGGTAAATTCGCTCGACAAAATCGATGTGTTTATTGAAGAAAGACCAAATAAGTTCATTTTTATGTGCCTTTCCTATGACCTAAAAAATCAAATCGAAATACTGAAATCTGAAAATAGAGACAGTACCTCTTTTCCTGATCTTGTGCTGTGGTGTCCTGACTTTGTCTTTGATATTTATGGTGAGTCCTGTAATATGCTTCAAGGCGATGGTTCAAAAAAGGAATATGACTTTGCAAAAGATTTTATCAATTCCACCAAATCGGTCGTGAATAAAAAAATTAAAATTTCATTTGAGCCTCAAATTAGCAAAGACCTTTATATACGCAAAGTGAATTCATTAAAAGAGCACATACAAGCAGGAGATATTTATGAAATAAATTTCTGCCAAGAATTTATTGCCAAAAACATTAATAAAAAAGATATTGAAGGTTGTTATACAAACCTAAATAACATAACCAAAGCACCATTCTCAAGCTATTTTAAATTTGGAGATTTCGAAATCTTCTGTGGTAGTCCTGAACGATTTATCGAGAAAAAAGGAAACATACTCAAAGCACAACCCATTAAAGGCACAGCAAAACGAGGAAGAAATATATCAGAAGATTTACTTCTAAAAAGCGCTCTCAAAAATGATCCAAAGGAAAGAGCAGAAAACATAATGATTGTTGACCTGATGCGCAATGATCTCTCAAAAATTGCCAAAAAAGGCTCCGTGAACGTGAATGAGCTTTGTGAGGTTTATACCTATAAAACGGTTCATCAAATGGTTTCAACTATATCATGCGAGCTTAGAGGAGGACAAAGTTTTACGGATATAGTCAAAGCCACCTTCCCTATGGGTTCAATGACAGGCGCCCCCAAAATTAGAGCAATGCAACTTATTGAACAATATGAGGATTTCAAACGAGGACTATACTCTGGTTCAATTGGATACTTATCACCCAATGGGGACTTCGATTTAAATGTCGTCATTAGAACTCTTATTTATAATTCTATCACGAGAACACTATCCTGTGCTGTAGGTAGTGCCATTACAATTCAAGCTGATGCGGAAAGGGAATATGCCGAATGTGGTATTAAAGTTCAAAAAATTCTAGATGGAATTAGTGGATAACCTACAGGCCTCCTTCAAGGATTCACTCAGGAAATGGAAAGCTGAGCATTACTATCTTGCTGTGAGCGGCGGTTGTGACTCAATGGTATTACTTTATTTATTTCAAAAACATGTCAAAAACTTTAGCGTGTTGCACGTGAATTACAACTTGCGAGGCACAGAAAGTGATAAAGATGAGGCCCTAATCAGGAATTACTGCGATAATAAATCAATACCAATCTATGTTTTGAACTACGATCTTTCGATGGATTTAAAAAATGGTGGTAATATGCAAAGTATCGCTAGAAATGTTCGTTACGACTTTTTTAAAACTTTTTTATTCAAACATCAAACCTCAATT
>CAJWAO010000075.1 GCA_913020765.1 uncultured Flavobacteriales bacterium
CTTGAATTGTTTCAAAACAACGCTTTTCCTGCATTTGGTATGAGAACATCATCCTCTTATGTTGAAGAAGTTCAGCAGGGATCGAATGCAGAAAGTGCAGGACTTTTATCAAAAGATCAAATTATAAAAATTGACGAAAAAAAGATTACGTACTTTGATGATATTCAACAAGCATTGTATGCAAAAAAAGATCAAAATGTTCGCCTCACTGTTCTGAGACCATCAAACGACGCAATAAATGACACCATTGTACTTGACGCCGAGGTCAATGAGTATGGAACTATTGGGTTTTCAGTCGGAATATCAGCAGTTGAAGATTCAAGCGCTGTTGAAACAGTCTCCTATACATTTTTAAATAGTATTACCGAAGGCACTCAATACGGCCTAAACACATTGGGAGATTACGTAAGTCAGTTCAAATTTATATTTACAAAAAAAGGGGCAGGATCCATTGGCGGATTTGCAACCATCGGAAACCTTTTCCCTCCCGTTTGGGATTGGCAAGCATTTTGGATGCAAACGGCACTACTCTCAATCATACTTGCTTTTATGAATATTTTACCCATACCCG
Source organism: uncultured Flavobacteriales bacterium (assembly GCA_913020765.1). Lineage (GTDB taxonomy): Bacteria > Bacteroidota > Bacteroidia > Flavobacteriales_D > Crocinitomicaceae > UBA952. The sequence continues at coordinate 572 of CAJWAO010000075.1, forward strand.
CGTTAGATGGAGGGCATGTGATCTTTTTAATTTATGAAATGATAACAGGGAAAGAAGCTCCTCAAAGGGTGCTAGAAATTGCGCAATATGTTGGGATATTCCTCCTACTCGGTCTAATGATTTATGCAAATGGAAATGATTTAATTCGATGGATCAACGGAGGCTTTTAAAGGTCTATCAACATTGGATTCAAATGATTTTTGTTTCTTTATAAAAAATATTAAATGAACTTTACACGTCCATCCGTTGCTTTCTTTTTTGCCGTCTTTACGGTATCTATATTTTACTCGTGCAGTGAAGCTTCTGCCTGCGTTTGTAAGGCCAACGATCTCAAAGGTGAGGCTGCAAATATAGAAATGAAAGAAAAATGCAAGGAGACTGAAAATAATATGTCTGCTGAGCAAAAAGCAGAATTCATCGCAAGCTACAAGAACTGCAAATAGACTGACTTATCTTATGTCTTAGTGCAGATAGACTCTTTTTAGGGTCTTTCCTTAGCTTTTAGCGAACCTTAAAACACATTCGTATGCAAGACTTTCAAAATTATATCCTTGGCGCCTGGGGAAAAGGCGAAGGAACCGAAACGAAACTTTACAATGCCATAAACGGAGACTTACTCGGAGGAGTTTCCAGTGCAGGTATTGATTATGAAGCCGTACTCACATACGGCCGTAATGTTGGTGGTCCTGCGCTCAGAAAAATGACCTTTCAGGAGCGTGGACGGATGCTCAAAGCATTGGCTTTTTATTTATTAGAAAAAAAAGCAAAATACTACAAAGTAAGTGCATGGACAGGAGCTACTAAAGTAGATTCTTGGATTGATATTGAAGGTGGCATAGGAAATTTATTTGCCAATGCTTCGCTAAGAAAACAATTTCCAGATTTACCTTATTACATTGACGGCGTTGCTGCTCCTCTTTCCAAGGGAGGAAGCTTTATAGGCCATCACATTATGGTTCCGAAAGAAGGCGTTGCCATTCACATCAATGCCTTTAACTTTCCAATATGGGGTATGCTCGAAAAAATAGCCGTAAACCTCATGGCTGGAGTTCCTGCGATTGTAAAGCCATCGGAATATACTTGTTACTTAACCGAAGTTATGGTCAAGGATATCATCGCCTCTCAAATATTACCTGAAGGATCGTTGCAACTTGTATGCGGATTGGGTCGAGGAATTATTGATCATGTTGATGCGAGAGATACCGTGACATTCACCGGAAGCGCCGCGACAGGGAAAATATTAAAAGGGCTTCCACATATCACAGACAGAAGTGTTGCTTTCAACCTCGAGGCTGATTCATTAAACGCCTCCATTCTAGGTGAGCATGCTACGCCTGATACAGAAGAATTTGATTTATTCGTTAAAGAATGTGTCAAAGAAATCACGATAAAAGCTGGTCAAAAATGTACTGCGGTAAGAAGAATTATTGTCCCTGAAAAGCTTTTAGATGAGGTGCAAAATGCTATCAGCGCCAAACTTGAAAAAACAAAAATAGGAGACCCTTCAATAGAAGGAGTACGTATGGGGGCCTTGGCTACAAAATTACAGGTAGAGCGGGTCAAAGAAAGTGTCCTTGAGCTTGAGAAATCGCAAAAAATTGTTTCAGGTGATTTAGAAAACTTCGATGTTGAAGGAGCTGACCAAAACTTAGGAGCCTTCTTCTCTCCAATTCTTTTTAGAAATGAAAATCCGTTTAAAAAAATAGATTGTCATGATATCGAAGCTTTTGGACCTGTATCCACAATCATGCCCTATAAAGATTTGGGAGAAGCTATTGAGCTTGCCAAGATGGGAAAAGGATCTTTGGTTTCGTCCATTGTTACTCCCAATAACCAGGAGGCAAGAGAATATGTCGTCGGCGCTGCGAGCATGCATGGAAGAATTTTAGTGCTCAATAAAGAGTGCGCCAAGGAAAGTACCGGTCACGGATCTCCGATGCCTTTACTAACTCATGGAGGGCCTGGTCGAGCAGGAGGCGGAGAAGAGATGGGGGGCAAAAGAGGTGTGCTTCACTATCTTCAAAGAACGGCAATACAAGGACATCCTACGACAATTACAGCAATAACGGAACAATTTCAAATCGGTGCAGAAATGCCTGAGGCGAATCCACATGTATTTAGAAAACACTTTGAAGAATTGGTCGTGGGAGAAACTGTGTTTACACACAAACATACTGTAACTGATGCTGACATTGTAAATTTCGCAAATGTTTCAGGTGACAACTTCTATGCCCACATGGATGCTACATCTTTGGACGGAACAATTTTTGAACAACGCGTGGCTCATGGTTATTTTATCTTATCAAAAGCTGCAGGCCTATTTGTTGATCCTAAAAAAGGACCCGTTTTACTTAATTACGGACTTGATGAAGCCCGGTTTATTAAACCTGTTTATCCAGGAGCAACCATCGGTGTTCGTTTTACAGTAAAAGAAAAAATGGACCAAGAAAAGCGCAGTGAGGATGACATCGCGAAGGGTATTGTTCGTTTTCTTGTAGATGTTTACGACGAAACTGGGGAAACTGTTGCTCTAGCAACCATTTTAACTATGGTAAAGAAAATAGACCAAAGCCAATAAATCAATACAAGAAGTTGTTGTAAGGGTAACGTACCTTAAAAATTTCCTTAACCTCATTGTATAAGATTTCTCTTAGCTCCTCCATATTTTCCCTCTCCTGCGCAGATATGAAAATTGATTTCTGTGGACCCAACTTTGCCATCCATGACTTCTTCAATGCCTCAATTGAAGACAAGCCATCTGAATCCTCCAGCTCGTCATCTGGCGGGAGATAAGCATCGATTTTATTGAACACCACTATTGTTGGTTTTGATGATTTATCAATCTCAGAGAGGGTTTCATTTACAACACGATAATGATCTTCAAAGTTTGAATGAGAAATATCCAATACGTGAATCAGTAAATCCGCCTCTCTTACCTCGTCTAAAGTGGATTTAAAGGACTCCATAAGTTGCTGAGGAAGCTTGCGAATAAACCCAACTGTATCCGTTAAGAGAAGGGGTAAATTACCTAAAACGACCTTTCGAACTGTCGTATCGAGTGTCGCAAATAACTTGTTTTCAGCAAATACCTTGGACTTTGAAAGTACATTCATTAAAGTACTCTTGCCTACGTTCGTGTATCCTACCAGGGCGACACGGACAAGCTGACCACGATTTCCTCTTTGCACACGTTTTTGCTTGTCAATTGACTTTAATCGCTCCTTCATAAGAGATATTCTTTGTCCTATGATTCTCCTATCTGTTTCAATTTGGGATTCACCGGGCCCGCGCATTCCGATTCCCCCCTTCTGTCTTTCTAAGTGCGTCCAAAGCCCAGTCAATCGTGGTAGCATGTATTGAAGCTGCGCCAATTCAACCTGTGTTTTTGCATGATACGTCATTGCTCGGCTAGCAAATATGTCAAGAATTAGAATCGTACGGTCTAAAATTTTACACCCTAAGATTTTTTCAACATTTCGTAGCTGTGATGGAGATAATTCATCATCAAAAATAACCAAGCTGATTTCTTTTGACTTAACATAATCTCGGATTTCTTCAATTTTACCACTACCCACATAGGTCTTGGGGTTAGGAACGGAAAGATTCTGCAAAAACATTCTTTCTGTTTTTGCGCCTGCTGTTTCCGCCAAAAAACGTAACTCTTCAAGGTGCTCAAGTGCTTCTTCCTCTGATATTCGAGAGTGCGCAACTCCTACAAGTAGGCAGAACTCTTGCTCTTCTTCTATTCTTTGTTTTGATTTACCCATTAATTTTTAAAACGTTAGAGCTACCAAAAACAGTTTGCTAAAAAAATCAAACCTTATTCTCTCTGGCTTTTCTTGCTGCTCTAAAGCTTTGAATAAATGCAACCATTGATACAGCGGCACCAATCATCATAACAGCAATTCTAAAAACAGCTTGACTGTCCTCTCTTTTCATTGCTCCTTTTAAAGGCATAAACAGAGCTATCAAAACAACAAGGGTCAAAAGAACCGCGATATGCGCAATTACTTTATTTTCTGCTTTCACTCCTTTATAGAGTGCTAGAATAACAAGTCCAAAAATTAATGGAATTAACGCAGTAAATGATGGAGTTTCTGATGCCAAGTATCCCCATGCACTCATGGCTATGAGTATCAATGAGCTAATTGCGGAAGTAGTATGTGCTTTCATAACGGTATTTTTTTCAAATCTATAAAGATGATTCTGAATTCTATTGCATCTATGTGACTTTCTTAGTAAAATATTTACGTCTCAATAAATATTTCTAATCGTTCAACTTCAAAACTGCGAGGAAGGCCTCTTGAGGAACTTCAACTTTTCCTACTTGACGCATTCGCTTTTTACCTGCCTTTTGCTTTTCTAAAAGTTTCCTTTTACGGGTGATATCACCACCATAACATTTCGCCGTCACATCTTTTCTTAAGGCTTTAATAGTTTCTCTAGCAATTACTTTCGCACCTATTGCCGCCTGGACAGGAATTTCAAACTGCTGTCGTGGGATTAGTTCTTTCAGCTTCAAACAAATTCTTTTTCCTAAATCAAAAGCATTACTTCTATGGACTAGTGCTGACAGCGCATCAACCTGCTCACCATTGAGCAGTAAATCCATTTTAATTAAATCTGATGCCTTATAACCTGTCGGATGATAGTCAAAAGAAGCGTAGCCCCTTGATACTGATTTTAGACGGTCATAAAAGTCAAAAACGATTTCTGCTAAAGGCATTTCAAAGGTAATTTCTACTCTATCCTGGGTAAGATATACTTGATTTTGCAACTCTCCTCTCTTTTCAATACACAGTGTCATTATCGCACCGACATATTCTGTTTTCGTAATTACCTGGGCCCTAATATATGGCTCTTCGATTTTATCCATACCAGAAGGGTCTGGAAGCTCCGAAGGATTGTTAACAATAAATACCTCATCAGGAGTTTTCTTCATATATGACTTGTAGGATACATTAGGCACCGTAGTAATCACAGTCATGTTAAATTCACGATCAAGCCTTTCCTGAATAATCTCCATGTGAAGCATTCCCAAAAAACCACAGCGAAAACCAAAGCCCAAGGCCGCTGAAGATTCAGGTTCAAAAACCAATGATGAATCATTAAGCTGGAGCTTTTCCATCGAATATCTCAATTCTTCATAATCTTCAGAGTCTACCGGATATATTCCTGCAAACACCATGGGTTTCACATCTTCAAAACCTTTTAGATCCTCCTGACAAGGATTCTCAGATGACGTAATCGTATCCCCAACCTTAACCTCGTTGGCCTGCTTTATTCCAGAAATTATATAACCTACATCACCAGCTCTAAGCTCTTTTTTAGGATCTAAACCCATTTTTAACACCCCAATTTCATCAGCATTGTAATCCCTGTTTGTATTAAAGAAACGAATTCTTTGTCCTTTTCTTATTACACCATTTTTCACTCGGAAATAAGCAATAATTCCTCTAAAAGGATTAAAAACGGAATCAAAAATCATCGCTTGTAAAGGAGCCTCCTCATCTCCTTCGGGAGCAGGAACTGAATTTACGACGGCTGCTAGAATCTCATCAACTCCCAATCCCGTTTTTCCTGAAGCTTGAATAATTTCCTCGTATTCGCAATCTATAAGCTCAACAATTTGATCAGAAACCTCCTCGGGCATGGCTCCAGGTAAGTCCATTTTATTGAGAATGGGTATGATCTGTAAATCGTGTTCCAATGCTAAATACAAATTTGAGATGGTTTGAGCTTCTATTCCTTGAGAGGCATCTACAATTAATAACGCACCCTCACAAGCCGCAATTGAACGAGAAACTTCATAAGAAAAGTCAACATGTCCTGGGGTATCAATTAAATTTAATGTATAATCAAGTCCTTCATACCGGTAACTCATCTGTATGGCATGGCTTTTTATTGTAATCCCCCTTTCTCGCTCCAATTCCATATCATCTAAAGCCTGGTTTTGCATCTCGCGTTCGGAGATTGTACCGGTCGCTTGTAAAAGACGATCGGCAAGTGTGCTTTTCCCATGATCAATATGGGCGATAATACAAAAATTTCGAATGTGTTTCATGAGCTATCAAAATTACACTTAAAATCTGAATTTGTTCGCGTTTTAAGCGCAGTTTATTACATGTGTATTACTTGTAAAATCGAGAAAAAACGACCTCCTCATGTAGCGCTCTTCCCTCAGTCATACATTGAGCCATTTCCAACGAGAGTAATGGGGCAAGCATATATCCCTTCGTTCCAAGGCCGTTGAAAATAAAAAGCCCTCGGTATTCGGGATGTTCACCCATCACAGGGCGGCGATCTGCAACAGTTGGGCGCATACCTACGGTTTGACCATATACTTCATAACTTGCTTCGGTAATTGTTTTAAAAACTCCTTCAAGTTTTTCACGTGCCTGAGCAGTAATATTCAGACTCGGTTCATTCCACTCATAGGTAGCTCCCAGCATAAATTTTTCCTCTCCCACAGGTAAAATAAATCCTTTTCGATTCCATAACTCCTGCTGTGAAAGCTCGCTACTTTCAATATGAAGTATTTGGCCTCTATTGTACTGTATATTTGCCTGACTGAAATAAGGAATTTTATCATTATCTGATCCACAACAAAAAACAATGGAGTCATATATTGAACCGTCGTAGCTCAATTCCTCTAAAATAAATTTAGCAGGCTCAAACTGACCATACTGTAAAACCTTCTGCTCTTTCAGAAAAAGATGCATTTTTTCCATGAAGCGCTTTGAACGAATCCAAAAGGCATTTTTCACAATACCTGAACCAAATTCATTTTTTGCCAATGGAACTTTTTCATCAAAATCATCATGTAAAGTCAAGTATTTTTGATACTCCGCCTCGTGCTGTTTCTTTTCCCAATAGCCTCTTTCTTGCTCGGATGAAAAGAACCTTCGAATCCTAAGCGTATTGTAAAATTTAGCTTTTAACGTATCCTCCAATTCTAAATAAAAATCACGGGCATATGGAAGCATTTCATCTACACGCCAAGATAAATTCATGCGGCGAAAAACCATTGGATTTACCATGCCAGATGCAACCGCAGAAGAATGATTTATTCCTCTGTCTAAGATCGTGACTCCAACTCCTCGTTTCATTAGCTGAATTGCCAATGAAGACCCAGCGATTCCGCCTCCTATGATTAGTGTATTTTTCAATTTTTATTAGCT
>CAJWAO010000076.1 GCA_913020765.1 uncultured Flavobacteriales bacterium
AAGACGAAAGCAGTGAAAATTATCTAAAGGAAGATTTAGAGAAATTTGAATCCTATATCAAAGGAAATAATACTGTCTTTATCGACAGTGACCGATTGGAGGCCATCGTTGATCATTATTTGATCAATGGAAACTTTACCAAGGCGCTACTCGCCACAGACATGGCAATTACACATTTTACTTATAATGGTCTGTTTTCTTTGAGAAAAGCGCAGTCTTTGACAGGGCTTGGTAAGTTGAACGATGCGATTGATGTGTTGGATAATATCCAATCGTTTGGTGTTCCTGTTTTTGAATTTCATCTGACTAAAGCTTCGATTTTTAGCCAACTTAAGGACGCCAAAAATGCGATTAAGAATTACACACTAGCAATCGAAGCTGCCGGCGAAGAGGATATTGATGACATCTATTTAGACATCGCATTAGAGTATCAAAATTTAGGTAAGTTCAAGGAGGCAATAGACATACTTCGAACGGCCATAAAAGTAAACCCTCAAAATGAAGGAGCGCTATATGAGATTGCCTTTTGCTATGACCAGCTTGGAGATTATCAACAAGCCATATCATGTTATTCTCAATTTATCGATGAGAATCCCTATTCTTTTACGGCATGGTATAACCTGGGTAATGCCCATAGTAAACTTGAAGACTATCCAAAGGCGATTTGGGCTTATGATTATTCGCTGCTAATTAATAAAGATTTCGGTCCTGCCCATTTCAATATGGCCAATGCCTATTTATCACAAGAGAAATTTTTTAAAGCCATAGAGCATTTCAATGAATGTATGCGTATTGATGGAGATGATGCCTCGGCATATTGTTACATTGGGGAGTGCTATGAGCAGTTGAATGAATTGGAGCTATCGAAGCATAATTATAAGCGAAGTATTGAATTGGCACCGATGCTTTCTGAGGCATGGCTTGGGCTTGGTATTATTGAGGACCTCGAGGGAAGGACACGTGAAGGAATTGTTTTGATTGAGAAAGCGCTTGAATTTGAACCGAGCAACGCAGGAATCATGCATGTACTTGCAGGAGCCTATGAAAAAATCTCCGAATTTGAGCTGGCAAAAGAATTTTATAAGGGTTCTTTAGAGCTAAATCCACATGACGAGGAATGTTTGTCTGATTATATCGAACTACTTACGGAAGAATCTCCTGCAAATGCTTTTGAAGTATTACAAGAGTTTATTGGGGAACATAAAGAAAATAGGATTGCAGCAGTATTGAAAGTTAATTTATATTGGTTACGTGGTCAAAGGGAAGAAGCCTTACATTTGTTTTCAAAATGCTTACAAGAGAATGGTAAAAAAGCCAAGTCTATTTTTGAGATCAATCCAAATTTACTAGATGATCAGGATTTTTTAAACCTATCACAAGACTAAATCAAATGAATTTTAAATTGTCCTATATTCCGAAGCGATCGGAAAAACCCCGTAATCAGGGTCTTACCATGATGATGGATAAAGGCCTTAGCTTGAGGCAGACTGAAGACTTTATTGAGGCATCAGGGCATCTGAGTGATGTCATAAAGTTTGGTTTCGGAACAGCCCTTGTTACTCAGAGGCTTGAAGATAAAATTAAGCTATATCAGTCCGCAGGTATACGTCCTTACTTTGGAGGTACTTTATTTGAGGCTTTTTATGCCAGGGGAAAGTTTAATGAATTTCGACGCCTTATTTCCAAGTATAATTTGGATTTAGCTGAGATATCTGATGGGTCAATCATTATTCCTCATGATGAGAAATGTGAGTTGATTCGTAAGCTATCAAACGACTGTACAGTAATGTCAGAGGTCGGCTCTAAAGACTCAGGTATTCTTATTTCTCCTGCCAAATGGATTCGAATGATGCAGTCTGAGCTAGAAGCTGGAAGCTGGAAGGTGATTGCAGAAGGTAGAGAGGCTGGAAATGTTGGCGTTTTTCGTCCAAATGGCACAGCCCATACCTTATTGATTAATAGAATCATTGCAAAAATCAAACCCTCAGATATACTCTGGGAGGCTCCACAAAAAAATCAACAGGTTTGGTTTATAAAGCTTTTTGGTGCAGAAGTCAACCTGGGTAATATTGCACCTAACGATGTGATTCCCTTGGAATGTTTACGATTGGGTTTAAGGGGAGATACATTCTTTGAGTTTTTACCTAAGAAATACGAGGAAAGATTGAAGCAAATCAATGAGGAGGAAGAACATATTGATCAGGAAAGCTAATAATAAAGCACATTTTTATAGGACTCGAAAGATGCTCAATTTTAGCGCAGTGTAAATAATCAATTACTTGCCTGAGTAGTACAATTTCATTTTACCCGTCATTTTATACATTTCTAGATAGGTATTGATTTTGGTTAGTAAAAAGTCAAAATACTGCAGGGTTTGATTTTCATAGGTGTTCTTAAATGTAATCAGCTCAATAGAGTTGAGTGTACCTAGTTTGAATCTCTTTTCTGCTAGTTGCCATGCTTGTTTTGCGTAATCTAGATTTAGTTCGGCTAGGGCAACAAGCTCGGTATTTCCTTTGTAAGTATTAATTAATGTGGACAATGAGTTCTCCATTGATTTCCTCATATTTTCATACGTAAGCGTAGCAATAGATTCTTGAATTTTAGATGCCTCAATTGCTCTCCTGTTTTTCCAGTTGTTGAATAAGTTATACCTCAAATTAAGTCCTCCGTTATACATAATTACCTCAGTAGTTATTTTGAGGTTTGGATCATTCAGATCTCTAAACCAGCTTTTGGCCGGTGTAAAACCAGCCTGAAGGGTAAGGGTTGGATATAAAAATGATTTTTGAAAAGCTGTATTGGTTCTTTGAAGCTCTATAGCGAGGTATTGATTTTTTAGTTCTTGGTTAGCGCTCGGCAGGCTAGAAAGAGCATCTTCAAAATCGATTATCGGGAATTCAAGATCAAATTCATCAATAAGATTTGGAATCGCGTCAATTTTTAGCGGCACATTCATCAACAGAAAAAGATTCCGAATGCTGTTTTCAAAAGAGATTTTCTGTATGGTAGCATTTATACTGTCTGAAAAGTATAGATTTTTAAATTGCAGCGCCTCCAATGAATTGGATACACCAATTTCATTTTTTAAATCATAATATTTCAAGCGATTGAATGAGTTTTTTTTCAATTCATTCAAGGCATTTAGTTTTTCTTTTTGAGCCAAAGCTTGATAATACGCACGAAGCACCTCTAAAACCGTTGATTCAATCACCGCAATTGCGTTTCCTTTGCTCTGTGTCTCAAGCTGCACCAACCTTTGTTTTGAGATCCGTACGGCAAAGCCACTAAACAAATTCATATTTAAGGAAAGGTTGGGCGACAGATTTGTTGAAAGAATAACACCTGGGGTGAAGGTAAAGGGATTGTTCGTATTGTCTTGAACTGTGGTATTTGCTCCAATATTGAGGGAAATTGTAGGATATAGTCCCGCTTCACTCCAAGTATTATTTTTTTCCGAAATACGCTGCTGTGCAGCACTGATTTGTATGGCATAATTGTTTTTCAGAGAAATAAAAACTGCCTCTTTGGCCGATAAATTTTGAATTTCTTGACTACAGCAGTAATGAATCGTAAAAAGTGAGAAAAAACAGGTAAAAAATTTAGTGCTCATTTTTTAATTTTCCATTTAATTTAAATACTGGTTCTACATCAATTGATGAAGCCGTTTCACCGCGAAGTATGACTCTTCCGAGCCTGGCTCTGTCATTCCACAATAAGATCGCTGAAGGGTAAAAGAAAAGTATAAATACTGTTCCAAATAATACACCAAAAGCAATTGAAGTGGCCATTGGGATCAAAAATTGCGCTTGCATGCTGGTTTCGGAAATCATTGGTAATAAGCCTGCAACTGTTGTTAATGAAGTAAGTAGAATAGGTCTGAAACGGGAGGTCGCTGCTAAAATTGCAGCTTCTCTAATACTTTTGCCCTCTAGAAGCAAACCATTATATCGGTCTAAAAATACAATAGCATCATTGACAAGTACACCAATTAATGCAATCATTCCGAATACAGAAAGGATTGATACCGGTATACCAACTAGGCCGTGGCCAATAATTGACCCTGCGATGCCCGATGGAATGACAAGCATAATTAAAAATGCTTGCGATAGGCTATTAAAGTGCAGCATAAGAATTACGAACATTAGGAATATGAGCACAAGCGTAATATATTGCATAGAATCTCCTGTTTTTTGGCTACGTTCAAATTGTCCAAGTTTAAGGGTTTGAACATTTGGATATAAAGCGGTTACCTTAGGTATTATGGAGTCATATATTTTAGTATTTATATTTGCAACCTCCTCAGGATCTATGGTTTCTGCATCAATTTTAACGATGCGCTGTCCATTTCTTCTTTTCAAACTTTCAGGAGCACGCCCGATTGAGTAGTTACATATTTCACGCAATGGAATTCGCATTCCTTGTGCATTTTTGATTTTCATTTCAAACAGGTCGTATGTACTATTTCGATCTTCTAAAGGATATCGAACCCAGATCTTAATTTCATCTGTTCCGATAATGACCCTTTGCGCCTCTTGTCCAAAGAAACCGTATCTTATTTGATTTAAAACTTCTCCCTTGGATAAGCCAAATAGTTCAGCTTGTGGTTTCATTTTTAGTTGTATTTCATTCCTTCCAGGGGGTAGATTATCTTTAATATTGATCACGCCACTTACTTGACCAAGCGCTTTCTTTATACCATCTCTGGCATTCATTAGATTTTTATCATCAAATGAGGTCAGACCGATTTCTATTTCCTTGCCGAATCTATTGAAACCTCCGACGTAGAGGTTTTCCGCAATTTTACCTTGATTTAGGTCATTAATTCTCACATTAATTCTATTCATTAGGGTATCCAAAGGGATTTCAGAATCCTCAGCATTGACAAAAACACTAATACCGCCAGTATGGTTACCTACCTGACCAATATTTTGTGTAAAACCAATGTTGCTGGTGTAATAGGTCATGATTTCATCTCCGGATTGCTTTTTAATTCTGTTGTTTTCCTCAATTAGAATGAGTGTGGCTTGTTCGATGAATTTTTCTGTTTCCTTTTCATTTGTTCCTGGAGTATAGGCTACCTCAATACTAAAAAAGTCTGGTTGTATATCTGGAAAAAATGTGGAGGACAAAGTGCCATTGACTAGTAATGAAACAACAAATGCTGTAAATAGTAACGGAACGAAAAAGGTAAAACGGTACCAGCGCTTGGTTTGTCCGACAAGAAGTGAAACAGTTTGTGTAAAAAGATGGTCTCTTATCCATCGGATAAATGAATCTGCCGTAGTTCTGACCTTACCCTCAATAGGTGACTTTGAAAATCCGGCATGTAGAATGAAAAGACCAAATATTAATAAGGTAAGCGGAAACAATGTTAAATCCCAGGATGTTTCTGACGGAAATATATAATAGGCGGTGGCACATATAGCAATTCCTATGGCCATAAATAAACTACCAATGCCAACACCATATGGTTCTTCTTTGGTTTCGGCTAAAACTGATTTTTTAGATAGGTGAGAGGGGAGTGTGATCATTCCTTCAAGAATTGAAAATATCAGACATGCAATCACCACAAATGCCATTTCGCGCATTATTTCGAGGCCTTCTATAAAAAACAGTACGGAGAATGCAACAATTGTTGTAATCACGGATGAACATACAGAGGGCAGTACCTCCATTGTCCCATCAATAGCTGCCTGTTTTGCACTTTTACCTTTTTCAAAATGTGCATAAATATTTTCAGCAATCACAATTCCATCATCTACCAATATTCCGACTACCAGAATCATTCCAAATAGAGAGATCATATTAATGGTAATCCCGTAGAAGATTCCTAAAATGAACATACCCAAAAAGGAAAAAGGTATTCCAAAGGCCACCCAACTTGATAATTTAATGTTTAGAAACATACCTAGAAATAAGAGGACCAAAAGTAGACCCGTTACACCATTTTTTGTTAGTAAATTAATTCTTCCTTCAAGTAGTTCATTGAATTCAAAGTAAATGTCAAATTGAAAATCTGTATTTTCTTTATTGAAGCGTTCTTGATAATTATGAAGGGCTGAAGATATTTTCTCAATGTCCTGAGAAGGGGATTTTTCAATTTGGAATGAAACTGCTGGAAGTCCATTGAAAGAGGATTTTTGAGAGTTTTCTGAATACCCAAGTTTTACATCTGCTACATCTTTTATTTTAACTTTCTCACCTGAAGGAAGCGCCCTCAACACAATTTCAGAAATTTCGTTCTCAGTGAGCACCTTGTTATTCGAGCGGATATTCATTTCTTGAGACGCTCCTCGAATTTGTCCTGTCGTAATGTTTAGGTTTTGTGAGGAAATTGCCATCGATACCTCCTGAAAAGAGGTATTGTAGCGAACAAGATCATTTTCTCTTATATCAATTGAGATTTCTTTCGTCGGGAATCCTATTTTTATAATTTCAGTGATGTTTTTAGTGTTGAGTAAGTCCTGTTCCACCTTCGTTGCGAGGTCTACAAGGTCAACCTCTGAAATATTTTGATCCTTGGCAGATATACCAACAAAAGCAACAACACTGCCCATCCCATCAGAAGTTATTTTATTTAAAATAGGTTTCTCCGCACCGGCAGGAAAGGAGTTGATAGAATTAATTGCATTTTCAATATCACTCAACAACTGATCCATATTTGCATCTTGATATGCCTTTATCCTCACTGATGCAATATTCTCAGAGGAGGTAGAATTAATTTCTTCAATAGCTGCCAGTCCTTTTATTGATTGTTCAATTTTAATCGTTACACCCTCTTCCATTTCTGTTGGAGATGCCCCAGGGTAGAATACGGAGGCGATAATGGTTTGTGGCTCTAGTTCAGGGAAAAACGATTTTTTAGTTTGAAGTAAAGAGAATATCCCAAAAATTATGACAATCGCGATGAATGCATTTCCCCAAACAGGCCGGTTGACAAAAAAGGTAATTAGTCTTCTCATTTTTGCTGAGGAATTCCGATATATTTTTTCACAGTTTTGGAAGGTTGGATATATTCTACAACCAATGTGTCTTTATTTTTTAGTCCTTCAACAAAAATGGAATCTTGCTTTTGGCTAATGATTTTGACGGATTGCTTTTCGAGTAAATTATTACGTAGCAAGTAGACCTCATCTTCTTTGACCGCTGATGCTGGAACAACTGCAACTGATTCGGATATCAGGTTATCTATACTAGCCGTAACATATTGTCCAGAAAGAAGTGACACCTCGTTTAAAGCGTGAATTGAATAGTATGCATCAATCGATTGAGTGTTCTTATTGATTTCACTCGAAGTTCTGATAAGCCTCCCTTTTGCTATTTCTATTCCATTGGCATCATAAAAAGCAACATGGCCTTTTTTTTGAAATTTATCAATGAAATCAAGAGGGATAGGCAATCGAACCTCCATTTTCTCTAGATTGAATACTTTGGCTATTCTGACTCCTGGATTGATAATGGCTCCAGGTTCTGTGTAAACGGTACTAACGGCGCCATTAAATGGAGCCAGATAAATGTATTTAGAGATTCTTTCCTCCATGCCTTTAATACTCCAATATTCGCCGTATATCCCGTTTGAACTGATAAAAAGTGCCTCTTTTTCTGATGATACCTCTGGTAAACTCGGTAATAATTCACTCGGCTTAATATCGTTAAGAAAAGCACTCCATTTGTCGTA
>CAJWAO010000077.1 GCA_913020765.1 uncultured Flavobacteriales bacterium
CCATTCGATTTTCAATCCCTTTAGAAAGCCGCATCAATATTTCGCTTCTTTCATTTACAGGCATTCCCGACCAAATTGGAAACGCCGACTTGGCGGCATTGGTCGCCTCAGCAACATCTTCAGCACCAGAATCTGGGATTAAAGAAAATGGAACACCGCGAGAAGGATCGATATTGTCTATATATAAGCCCGACAAGGGAGCCAGAAATTTTCCATTGATATAATTCTGTAGTTTTTTCATTGGCCTAGGACGATTTTAACAAATGTCATAAAAAAAAACGGAATCGCCATCTTGAATGATTTACATTCATTTTTCTACCTTCGTACCATACTAAAAGCACGAATATGACCCTGAAGGAAGCACAAGAAAAAGTAGACCAATGGATTAAAAAATACGGTGTGAGATATTTCAATGAGCTAACCAATACGGCTATTTTGATGGAAGAAGTTGGGGAAGTAGCACGCATTATAGCAAGAAAATATGGGGAACAGAGCAATAAAAAAAGTGATCAAGAAAGCAGCCTTGAAAATGAGCTCACAGACGTCTTATTTGTTTTAATTTGTCTTGCCAATCAAACAGGAGTTGACTTAGAAAAGGCCTTTGAAAAAAACATGGAAAAGAAAACAAAACGAGACCACTCTCGTCATATTGAAAACGACAAACTAAAATAGCTATGGAAGACTTTTATGTCACCACTCGTAAACTACTACGCTCAGGAAATGCGTTGGTTATCGAGGCTAATATTGAAGAAAACTTCTCGCTATTCGAGCATATTGTTACGGACTGTATTCCTGAACCTCAAGAAGGTTCCCCACGGGGAATTGTGGTCTGCAGCGATGACGAAACGGCTAGATCGTTTTCGGAATTTTTAGAAAAACCTTTTAGAACACTTGACTTAACACTTGATTTAATTGTTGAGAAAGGACAAAAAGTTCGTCAAAGGAATGACCTATTTTTTGGAACAGAGCTCATTGTCGGTACACCAAAAAGAATTTGTGAGATGTATTTTCAAAATGGATTCAATATAGGAGAATTGAAGCTTTTTATGCTTTTAGATTTAAATACCATTCTAAAGCAAGGAAACAAAGGTTTTGTAAATAGACTTTCTGAAAGCTTGCCAAAATGTAAGAAAGTTGTTGTTGAAACGCAAAAACGAGAAAAACGAATTACAGAATACCTTAGGTCCTTCATGGGCGGATATAAATCCATCCAGGAGCTAAAAAAATCAGATTAAATCAAAGGCACTCACAAAAAATGGTCTTTCAACCGAATAGCTTGAATTTGCATTACGCATGACTACATTTACCTTCTTAGTTCCAATGATTCGATCTAAAATCCCCCAACTAATTCGATCTTTTACCTTTTGATATACCGGATCATTAGGATCTAGAAACCAAATAATAGAATTGGCCTTGTAAAGTGCAAGAGCAGCAGAGAAAAACCGTTCAAGTTTCATAGCGTCAATATCTTGAGAGACGATATCGGGACATAAAAAAAGGTGTGCTTTCGGTTTAATCAGTTTTCTTAAAATAGGAATAAAGGGCAATGCCTTCACCCAAAGATTTCCATAGCGACCAGGTAAGCTATGGATCTTCCATTCGACTACGTTGAATTTGGCGTAGGCCTCTATATCTCCAAGTCTATTTCTTAGCACCACAAATGGACCCTTTTGAATATGTGTGTCAAAGTACATATCATAATGGCTGTAATCGTTTTTAACTAGGCCGGCTATCTCAGTCCAATCTGAACTCAACGAAACACCATTCATTTTTCTAGGGTACAAACGGCTAAAAGTACGAGATATGATACCGGTGTAGGGACTAAATCCAAATCGTGTGCTCATTTGCTGACTGCGCGAATTATCGGCATCTATGTACGCATAGAAGGGCACATCTTTTTGTGCTCCTAAGTTCTTAAAAACATCTTCAATGCTGAGCTCTAAAAGGGAACGACTATTTCTTTTTCGTTCGGGCCTGGAGTCGCTTTGAAAACGGGGATGAAATGCAAAATAGCGAACATAGAGGGCAAAATCTCTTACACAAAACGTAACGTTAGCAACCATATGACCATTTCTTTTTAACGAGAAAGATTTTGGCTGATCAGCTTCAAAAATACGCTTTCGGAGACCTATATGTGTATACCTCGCACCATTTGTTCCGAGTTCAGTGCCTTCAAGAAATGAAACAAGATCTTCAGTGATGACATCCGATTTTTCAAGTTCCATTTGGGGAATAACAATTATTGGGAGGCCTTATTGACACCTTTGTCTTTTACCGAATAGGCAATTGTCAAAGCATCGATATCTTGGAGCTGCTTCCGAATATCAAAAACCAAACCACTTGGTGCGCTTTGATCTGCTTTTACACAGGTAATGACCGCCTCAATTGGCGCAATCATTCTAGCTGGCTTTTGATCAAATTTATCTCTTTTCCAACGTGCCACAGCATTTGTAGAGTATAAACCATCAGGTGTTGCTTGGACAACATTATCTAGAGATAAAGCGTAACCAAATTTAAATGAAGAGGCTCGATTTGGATTTCTAGGTGCACCCAAATACAGAAAATCAATTTCAGAACGCTGCTTGTAGGGAGTTAAATCTTCGGTGCGAGAACCTTCAGGTGCGGTATACTTGACGGTTGGGTCTGTCTCCTTACTTGTTGTGGCGACCATAAAGAAAAACAAGAGCATGAAGACAATATCAGGCAATGACGCTGTATTCATTGCTGGTGCTGATCTTTCTTCTACTTTTCTAAATTTAGACATCCATTTAATTTTTAGGCGTAACTTCTATAATCCTTGCGGGATATAAAATCTCAATCAGGTCAAGTATTTCTTTATCGCGGGCATCTGAATCTTGGTTATACCTTTGTTTTACCATGGTATAAGGCTCGCCAAAAAGTTCTTTACATTTCGAGTTTCTTAATTCCACTACAGCCTCTTCTATTTCATTATGAATCTGTGTGAAAATTGAGTAGGCCGTTGCTTCTTGAACTTCAATCCGTATGTGCGCTTGTTTGTCAATCTCCCTTAACTCAGACTTACCGTAAAGTTTTATGGCTTTTTTCTTTTTGTTCCACTCCTCTAGGGCAGATGAGAAAAACTTTAATAAATCCGTGGCACCAACCTTATCTGCCTCTTCGATTTTAGCCTCTAGTTCAGCCATTCGCAAATCGCAAAGACCAGCAGTTGCGGTAGAATAAAGAGGGAAGTTCTCTTCAGGTTTATTTTTAACCTCACTCGTTTGGTAAAAACGAAGGATAAAATCTGAAATCATGTCAGGATCTGAAAATACGACATTACGCACCATCAATTGATTCTGGCTGTTGGCCTTTATCGCGAGGATGTTTCTTTTCTGGACATCAGGTAAATCCTCAGGTGGAATTTCTATTTTTTTGGGAATATTTCTTACGTACGCCTGATCTTTATCCATCGTTGTTGTCACAAGAAAGAACAATAACAATAAGAAGGCGATGTCGGCCATAGACCCCGCATTAATTTCAGGTATATCTCTATTCGCCATATTTTTATTTACTTGATGATCTTAGCTTGCCCATAAAAGGGCCAAATACTACCACTAGCAGTCCAACTGCAATACAAATACCAATCGTATAAACCCCTGCTGATGTCGCTGCGATAACAGAATCACTAGCTTCATGTCGAAGTGCCAGCGACTGCATTGTATCCGAGGATCCTGAGAAATACATCGCAAAGTAAAGTACAAAAGCAACTACAATTCCAACGATTGACATCAATGTCTTTTTGGGCTGCATCGCAATTTGATAGACAAAGAATCCTAGTACGGCGACTACCGCTGTCCCAATAATAAATAGCGTGTAGTAAATAGCGGTCATTGAACCGCTTTCTCTAAATTCTGTCATTGCTGCTTTCCCATCTGCTACAGTCGGGCCGGAGAAAAGCAAGATACTTAAGCCAACACCGATGAGCACTAATGCATATCGAGTCACTGTAAGTATCAAATTCATTTTATCTTCTTTCATAGAATAGGGTTTATATGAATTACTTAGAGACCTTGTTCTTCAACATCATATCGATTAAAGAAATCGAAGCTTCTTCCATTTCATTAACAATACTATCAATTTTTGAAGTGATATAATTGTAAAATATCTGTAAGAAAATCGCCGCAATCAGACCAAATACGGTAGTTAAAAGAGATACCTTAATACCATCTGCAACAGTTGTTGGAGATACTTGACCGTCCTTCACAATTTTATCAAAGGCCTGAATCATACCAATTACAGTACCAAGGAAACCAAGCATTGGCGCTAGTGCAATAAATAACTGCAACCATGTCATACCTTTTTCCAATAAACCGTTTTGTACACCTCCGTATGAAATAACTGATTTCTCAACAATATCTATTCCTTCGTCAGCGCGATCAAGACCTTGAAAATATATAGACGCAATGGGGCCTCGTGTATTTCTAGCCAAATCTTTCGCCGCATCCACGCCTCCAGATTTTAATGCGTCCTCAATATCATCCTTGAATTTATCTGTGTTGATCGTTGCTAAATTCAAGTAAACTACTCTTTCAATCGACAATGCCATTCCGATAATTAAACAAATTAATACAGGTGTCATCCACAAGACATCTCCTTCAATGTACTTTTGCTTTAGCGTTTGAACAAAGCTAAGTTCTACCTCTTCTTCTTCCGCTGCTGGAGCTGGTGCAGCTTCTGTTGCAGCTTCGACAACACCCGCATTGGCACTGGCATCTTCGGTAGCATTCATCGTAGCGTCATCTTGCGCTTGAACTTGTAAAGAAAAGCCTAGGACTAATGTAAAAACGAAGGCTAACGATTTGATTATATTTTTCATAAGTAAAAAATTAAATTTTGCTTGTTTAATTAAGCCAAAAATAATGTTTTTTTAGTTTTGAACAACGATTTCTCAAAATGTTCACAACAAATAAAAAAATAAGGTCCCTTTTCACAAGCACTTTTTTAAACAACCTTTTGAAAGAAAATAATTGTAAGAAATAAAAAAAGCCCAATTCGGGCTTTTTAAAATGCGGAGAGAGGGGGATTCGAACCCCCGTTACGTTTCCGTAAACACGCTTTCCAAGCGTGCGCGTTCAGCCACTCTGCCACCTCTCCGTAAAGGAAGATGGCAAAGATAGAAAAAATACAAGTAAGTATTCAAAAGGAATTAAGCCATTAAACTAAAGATCAAAAGACCTATCGAGAAATAGATAAATAATCCGACAACATCATTCATTGTGGTTATAAATGGCCCTGTAGCCAAGGCGGGATCAACCTTATATTTATTTAAAATTAGGGGTATGAATGTTCCAAATATGGCAGCAACAAGAATCACAGTAAAAAGAGATATACTCACTACAACACCGAGCTCAATTCCTCCGAAAACAGTCGCAATTCCGAAAATCAATAAGGATAATAAAATCCCATTTACAACACCGACTAGAGTTTCTTTCCAAATTTTACTCAAAATACTGCCTATCTGCTGCTCACCTCTTGCCAATGATTGGACAACAATGGCCGAAGACTGAACCCCTACATTACCACCCATTGCCGTGATTAAGGGAATAAAAAATGCCAATTCAGGAATAGAGGCGATACTCAGCTCAAAACCTGAAATCACCTTTGCGCCAAGTATACCTCCAGCCAAACCAATGATTAACCAGGGAAGTCTTGCTTTGGCGATCTCCCAAATACTGGCATCAGCCTGCATGGGTTCTGAAATTCCTGTTGCCAATTGAAAGTCTTTATCAGCCTCCTCTTTTAAGAAATCCATGACGTCATCTAGTGTAATTCTTCCCACAAGTTTATTTTGATAATCTACGACAGGAACGGTAACAAGATCGTATTTCTCCATCATGGCTGCCACCTGCTCTGGAGTCTCTGAAGTTTTTACAGAAATAATATTTTTAGAGTTGTACAGTTCAGCAATTTTCGTTGTCGAATTTGCAATGAGTAATCGCTTTAAGGACAAAACGCCCAGAAGATGTTCTTCTTCATCGGTTACGAATATGTTATATACCCTTTCGACGTCCTCAGCTTGCTTACGAAGCTGCCTTAGTGCTCGATTGACAGGCCAGTCGAGCTCAACCTTTAGAAACTCTTTTTGCATTAGACCACCAGCAATATTATCGTCGTAATTCAATAAGTCGATAATATCCTCTGCAGCAGCGTCATCTTGCATTTGAGATATTACCTCTTGTATTTTTTCATCCGGAAGCTCTCCTAAAATATCCGCAGCATCATCAGATTCTAGGTTTTCCATTTGGTCGGCAAGCTCCTTCACACTCAGGGATTCGATAAGTCGATCTCTATTCCCTTCCTGTAAGTCCATAAGAATATCTCCTTGTAGCTCTTCGCTACTAAGATGATATACATATTTTGCCTCCTCGTGGGAAAGCTCGTCTAAGATATCAGCAATATCTGCATGATGTAATTCCAAAACATGGCTAAGAATCCATGGGCTGTCATTTGCAGCAACTCTCTCTTTGAGCTGTTCTATAAATTCTTTTGTTAATTGAAATTGCATCACTATGTTATTTTAATCAATCATGACAAAAACCTTGTACCTCCTGGAATATGTCGCGAACGGCAACAATCGTCTTCATTAATGCCTTTTCTCTCGCATTCTTTCTTACAAGCTTATTCAATAGACCACATTTTTTCTCCAAGCGCACCAAGGCCAATAAAACCTCTGGTTTAACAACAGGTTTTGGCACATCAGAATCTTGTAATAAAATCGCTTGAGCATAAAGTGACCCACTCAAATTGCGTAATGGCTTAAAATCCCCTTTTTCTGCAGCATTAAAAGTTTGCGCCAATACCCTATGAAAAGCATTTTTCTCGGGCCAATTTTCCTTTTCAATTCTGGCTAAAAGGGGCGCGTTCAATGCGGCAGCATATTTTTCGGATACTACTTCCCAATCAAGTAAAGACCATATTGCACTCAAGTAATCACCTCTTTTATTTTGATAACGCAGATAATAAGCGTGTTCCCAAACATCAATTCCTAAAATTGGAATCCCTCTCACATCAGAAACATCCATGATTGGATTGTCTTGATTTGGAGAACTACTGACTTCAAGTTCTTTGTCCGGTGTAACGATTAACCAAGCCCATCCCGAACCGAATCTTTTCGCAGCCGCAAAAGACAACTGCTTCCGTAATGCATCCATCGAGCCAAAGGTCTTATCAATTGCATTTTGTAACGATTTACTCGGAATCCCTGGGACCGACTGATCGGTTGTCGGTGTCAATATTTCCCAAAATAGTGTATGGTTGTAATGTCCACCCGAATTGTTTCGAACCGCTTTGGTTCGATCACTCGCATACATTAACAAATCTTCCAAAGACTTACCTTGCAGTTTTGATTCGGAAACAGCTTTATTTAACTTTCGTACGTAGCCTCTGTGATGCTTACTGTGATGAATTTCCATCGTTTTTGCATCTATACCTTGCTCATAAGCATCGTAAGAAAATCGAAGCTCTGG
>CAJWAO010000078.1 GCA_913020765.1 uncultured Flavobacteriales bacterium
AATAGACTTACCGCCAATTCATTCTTCGTCTGTTCGGAGTATACATCAGATTTTATTTTATCTAGAAAGCTTTCGTATAAAATTTTGTTTGGATTCGTGCTTTGTTGTGACTTTAGCTTGATTTCGGTGAAAATTTCCTCTGCGCTAACAACCACCTTTTCTTGGCTCAATACGTTTTGTATGAGGCTGAATATCAGCGTTAAAATAAGGAGTGGAAATTTCATCAGTTTAAAAATACAAATTCGTAAGGAATTATTGAGAATGATTTCCTAACAAGACCGAAGATTATTAGGTTGTGATTCTTTGAATTCCGTATCTTTGAAAAAATTTTTTTTATGAGTCTTTTAACTGTGGGAAGTGTAGCTTTTGATGCAATAGAAACACCTTTTGGTAAAACCGATAAAATCGTGGGTGGAGCCGGGACCTACATTTCACTTGCATCCTCTTTTTTTGTAGGGCAGCAAAATATAATTTCTGTTGTAGGTTCAGATTTTCCTTCTGAGGTACTTGATGAGATGAATTCTCGGGGAATTGATACGGATGGTCTTCAAATAAAGGAGGGTGAAAAAACTTTTTTTTGGTCTGGTAAATACCACAATGATATGAATAGCCGAGATACGCTTACAACGGAACTCAATGTGCTAGAGCATTTTGATCCTATTGTACCAGCAAGCTACCAAGATTCGTCTTACGTTATGCTCGGAAATCTCAGCCCTCTAGTACAAAGTAAGGTTGTTGAAAGGATGGAAAATCGCCCAAAGTTGATCGCAATGGATACAATGAACTTTTGGATGGACATTGCGATGGATGATTTGAAAAAAACCATATCGATGGTAGATGTTTTGATTCTAAATGACGAAGAGGCTAGACAATTAACAGACGAATACGCTTTAGTTACTGCCGCAAAAAAGATATTAAAAATGGGTCCCTCTCATGTCATTGTTAAAAAGGGTGAACATGGGGCTTTACTGTTTTCCGTTGATCAAATGTTTTTTGCCCCGGCTTTGCCTCTTGCCGAGGTATTTGACCCTACTGGCGCAGGCGATACATTTGCCGGTGGGTTTATGGGTTATATTGCCTCTACAGAAGACAGAAGTTTTGAAAATTTAAAAAGGGCTGTCATTTATGGTTCGGCAATGGCATCATTTTGTGTTGAGAAGTTCGGAACTCAGCGATTATTGGAGGTCACTCAAGAAGATATCATTAATCGGGTAAAGGAGTTTAGTGATTTGTCGTCGTTTGACTTAAATAAATAGAAATGGAAAACGAATACATAAGTAAACTGAATAAGTATCTTCTAGAAGAAGACATACTATCAGTGTCAAGAGAAGTGTCTGCACTTAAAATTGAGTTTGATGATTGGTTGCTCCATAGCGAAGGACAACAGCAGGTCGCTGTGATTAAGGCCAAAGAGTTAGGCGAAGAAATTGAAGAGATTGATTACGCAGTAATCAAAGAATCTTTTTACGCTTCATTTTTGAAGTATAAGGAGGCTAAAAAACAGCAAGTGGATGTTAAAAATAAACTTGAAGCCGAAAACTTGAAGTTAAAAACGAGTCTTATTTCAGACCTTAAAAATCTTGTTGAAAATGAGGAAAATATCGGAACCGCTTTTAATGGCTTCAATACGATTCAAGATACTTGGAAAAAAATCGGAGATATTCCCAGAGGTAAAAGAGATAGTATTCAAAAAGAGTATTCACGTTTAAGAGAGCTTTTTTTCCATAATATAAGCATATACAAAGAGTTAAAAGAGCATGATTACAAGAGAAACACTCAGCTCAAACAAAACGTAATCATGAAACTTCAAACCTTAAGAAACGAATGCGAACAAATACGCGAGCTTGAAAAAACTTTACGAATTTATCAAGACGAGTGGGAAGACATAGGCCCAGTGCATAATGAGGATTGGGAGGGGCTGAAATCAAGTTATTGGGAAGTGGTTAGATCTATTTATGATAAAATAAATAAACATTACGATCAGCATCGAGCATCTCAGCAAGAAAATTTGAAAAAGAAAAAGGCTATTCTCAGTGAACTTGAATTATTCTTAGACGGCAAATTAGAGATTCAAGGACAAAAAGAGTGGCAGAAAGCGACCGATGTGGTACTAAAATTTCAAGCGTCTTGGAAGAAAATAGGTTTTGCACCGAGAAAGGAAAATGATGTTATTTGGAAAGAATTTAGAGCTTTATGTGATTCCTTTTTCAAAAGAAAAAAAGAGCATTATAAGATACTAGACCATAAAGAAAGGGAAGCGCGAGATGCAAAAAAAGCATTGATTGTAGAGGCTAATAAATTAAAGTCCTCAAATGATTGGAAAGAAACTTCGCATGCAATGATTCAGTTGCAAAAAAAATGGAAGACACTTAAGGGAGCTGGCCGATATGAAAAAAAGCTTTGGGAAGAATTTCGTAGTGCTTGTGATTATTTCTTTAATAATAAAGAAGAAACGAGTAAGGCTAATGAAAAACAATTAACGCTTAATCTCGCTTCTAGAAAAGAATTTATATCAACGATACCTAGCCTTAAAATTTCATCAGCCGCAGACGTTCAAAAAATAGCTGATGATTTTCAAAAATTAGGTAGCGTTCCTCCAAGTTCACTTGGTGGATTGTTGAATGAATTTAATAAGGCATTAAAGGCGCAACTTAAAACTTCGAAAATGAGCCTTCAGGACATTGATTTATTGTTATTCAAGGCAAAAATAGATGGGGTTGCATCTTCTCATGGTTCTGTTGCTCAATTTGCACGTGAAAAAAAGTCATTGAGACTAAAAATTTCTGAGCTTGAAAAAGATTTGATCAAATCAGAAACAAATATGGGTTATTTCTCTGTTTCTAAGGGTGCGGAAAAGCTCTTTGCTCAGGTAAATAAGAACAATGACAAAATAAAAGATGAGATTGAGCTTTTGAAAAGAAAAATAAAAATGATCCCGAATGAATAGTTTTACCAATAGTATACTTTTATTTTTTGGCATACTATTGATAGGTTTTTGTATTTATGTTGGTTTCGATATTCAAATTGATTTTTTGCATAGCTCAGGTAGTAACTTACCATATCAGTCCTATGTTTATTTAGGTTTTGGTATTTTATTTTTTGGACTATTAGGTTGGCGCAGTGTACGAAGGTGGATGGGAATCTACATTGTAAACAAAACCACTCGTTTTACATGGAACAAACCAACAAGTAAAAAGAGAAAACAAAGGATTGTCACCTATACTTTGCTTGAGGTCTTGGTAATGGGTTCATTGTCATATGCATTCTATTTCTTGTTAGAATTTTGGATTCTTCCAGGATTCGTCTTGTTGTTTTTTTGTGTTGAGAGTATTGTTTTTCTTCTTTTTGGCTATAAAAATAGGTTTCGTGTCGGCATCTCTTCAAAAGCCATAATCGCTGCCGATAGAGAGGTGGTTATTGTCTATTTTACAGGGCTTCAAAAAATTACTTTAGGGAAGGATTCCATTTATTTTGATTACATTAAAGAGCTACAATTATTATTCCCGACCGATTGTTTGGAAGAGAACCAGATTTCCGCCTTTAAGCAGGAGGTGCAAAAGATGATTGATAGGGATAAAGTGCTTATCAGAAATGTAGATTAGTTATGGAAACAGCGCAAATTCTTATCGTTGAAGATGATTTATCCTTTGCTGAGAATGTGAAATTCCAACTCAGCACCTCCGACATTCCAAGTGACAATATAATTGCTGTTGCCTCGATTCAAGAGGCACGAGAGGTACGTAAATTTCAAGAACCCGACGTCATTCTTTTGGATCTAAATATTGAGGACTCCAATGGTGTTCAGACTTATGAGAAGATATTTAAAATGTTCCCGCTGGCCTCTGTTATTGTGCTCTCTGGGATGGACGACGAATCTATTGCCTTAGAAATAGTATCTAAAGGGGGGCAAGATTACGTCATTAAAAGTAATCTTAACGCAAAGGTTTTAAAGAGAACCATAAAATATGGCCTTTTGCGAAGACAACTGTCTGCCAAAATTCGAAAATCTGAGCGTAAATTTAAAGATGTATTCAATAAATCTCCTCTCCCTATTATTCAGCTTATTGGTGAGGAAATGATTACTGGATTGATCAATGATGCCGCGCAAAAATTATACAAGGCTTCGCACTTAGGGCTAACAAAAAGACCATTTAGTTCTTTCAATCTGGACAAAGGATGTAAGATTGATAAGCAGGGTGGAAGGTATACTCAAATTACCTCAGAGAATGATGAAATCATTGTGGATATCATTATCAATCAAATTGAGTCAGATACTGATGAAACAGAGTATATAGCCTTAATTATTGACAAGACAAAGGAATTAGAATTTGAGAAACAAAAGTTTGATTTAATTTCACAAGCTGAAGAGTCAGAAAAGAAGAAAATTGCCCGAGAACTTCACGATGGACTGGGACAACAAATGGTTCTACTGAATTTACTTTTTCAAAACTTTAATCCTACTGAAGGTCAAAAAGAGAATTTCAAAGACTTAGAAAACTTGCTTCAGAGTTGTATTCGTGAGGTTAAAGAAATTGCGTATAATCTTTTACCTCCTGAATTGGAAAAAGGTTTTTTAAATGCTATTGAGAGGTTTGCTCATCGAATCAGCTCAATTGGCCAAATTCAATTTATAATTGATATTGAGGATGGTATTAAAGAAGAAGACCTTAATCAAGCAGATAAGTTTAATCTCTACAGAATCATTCAAGAGCTGTTCAATAATTCCTTAAAGCATGCCAAGGCAACCGAGTTCACGATAAAGGTCAAAAAGTACAAAGGAGGAATTCTAATCATAGCCATGGATAATGGTATAGGCTTCGAAATCAATGAGGTAAGAAAAGGTTTAGGTATTGAAAATATTGAATATCGAATGAATATGGCTGGTATAGAGGGGAAATTTGAATCCTCAAAAAATCAAGGAACCTCGGTTACGATGCACCTCAGGTCAAATTAGTGTGTTTAATTAATCTTTAGTAATCTGTTTACAGTTTCTATAATTAATTCGTTTTGAATATCTTCAATACAATTATTTCCCCGAGATTTGCAACGGTTCCCAAGTTTTGAACACGGTGCCTTATGTGTTTTGCTCGTAATCATTACTGAATGCTTATTTGGTCTAAATGGCGACATTCCTAAACTCGGTTTTGTACATCCCCAGAAAGAGATTATTTTCTTATCAAAAGCTGATGCTATATGCATTAGTCCTGTATCATTGGATAAAACTAGACAAGAATTCTTAACGAGAACGGCGGATTCTAAAAGACTCAGCTTTCCGCAAAAATTGTGGATATTTTGATGTTTTGTTTGTCGAACTATTTCTTCACCATTTGTCTCATCCTCAGTTCCCCCAATTATTGCAACAGGGAGCTTTATATGATTACATGTTTCAATAACATGGTTGATTGGTAAAATTTTCTTTTTGTAAGAGGCTCCGATGACCCAAGCCAAATATGGTGTTGACAGATTAAATGAAATAGATTCATCAATACGATTTAAATTGCTCGGAATATGAAAATCAAGGCCTTTTCCGTCGTCTTGTACTCCTAAATCATTTAATGCCTTGAAATATCTTTCTACGACATGTTGGTCGTTTAATAAATCGACTCCTGAACGCACCAGTAAAAGCTTTTTAATGTTCTCTTTATTAACAACCCGAATGTTTTGTGACAATCCTTTTCTTAGCCTCAAAGACTTTAGATTATTCTGAAGATCAAGAACTAAATTATATTTTTGAGCCAGTAGTTCTTCCCTCAAACCTTCTTGTTCAAGGGTATATAATCTGTCAATGTATTTATTGTGCTCTATTGCATTTTTAAACTTGCTTTTGACCACATAATTGACTTGAAATCCGGCTGTTTTTAATGCTCTAACCACAGGGCTTGTCAATACAATATCTCCTATTGCACTTAATCTGATGACCAATGCCTTTTTTATGTTTTCTTGATTTATTTCTCCCATATCGTCTTCAGAAATGAACGCATTTCGTCAAGTGCTATTGTAGAAAAGGTTTCCTCAAGCTTTCCGTATTCATCAATTTTACATGTTTTACAATGCTGAAATAAATGATTGAGCCCTTTAAGCTCAAGTAATTTATGTAGCTTATCGTTTTTCGGTAATAGTCGGTTGTAACCTTCGATATTCTCTTTACTTGTTACTTGAATATCCCTAGATCCTATTAAAACAAGGACGTGACAGCCTATTCGGGGGATATCCTTGCTAGGTGAGTAACGAACGAACTCGTATATCCAAGGATTCAGCCAGGTACGTTTTATCTCATCAATGCCCCCTGCTTTTTCACCTCGTCTAATTAATTTTTCCTTTTTAAATGACTTAACGAAATCCTCAGATATTGAGGCCAATTCTTTTTCAAAATCAATTATATTTTCGGAGGAAATCATTGCACTCCAAATTTTTTTGTTGTACCTGTATGACAATTCAAATTCTCTTCCTATATCACCATTACTCTCGGCGATTAACTTTGTTTGGATATTTAAAATTGAATCGCCTCTAATTGAGGTTCCCGCTAGTGAGATTATACCCGATAGATTTGGTATTTCTGCACCCAAAATATTGGCTATCAAGCCACCTTCGCTATGGCCGATTACCACGATTTTATTGGAATCTATTTTGTTATGATTTTTTAAGTAAGATATTGCAGATGCTGCATCTTGAACAAAATCGTTTGTTGTTGCATTGCCAAAATCTCCTTGAGAATCATATGTGCCCCGATCATCATAACGCAATACGGCATATCCTAAATTTGTTAGGTAATCGGCAATCACCCAAAATGGTCGATGTCCCATTATTTCTTCGTCTCTATTTTGTGGTCCGCTTCCGCTCACCAAAATAGCTGCAGGTACTTTCGTTTTATTCTGGGGTAATGTAAGGGTCCCCGATAAAAAAATAGCGTCTTTTTTATTGTAAAATTTGATATTTTCTCGATTGTAGGAATAAGGTGCTTTTGGATGTTGAGGGCGAGTAAAGCTTTTGGTTTCATTTTGTTCCCTGTAAAACGTCATTTTCTCTGAAATGGGGCCTTGTTTGAAAATACCACGAATTGAATCTGAATAGTAAGTTCCTTGAAAAGTTACGCCAAGTTTTGGCATCTGTATTTCAATAAAATTATTTTTGGCGAGCGAAATATTTCCCGGCATACCAAATGCATCTTGCTTTGGCGAATCAACTGTAATCTGGTAATTTTTTTT
>CAJWAO010000079.1 GCA_913020765.1 uncultured Flavobacteriales bacterium
TTTGCGCAAAATTTTACAATTAGCGGAACTGTAAAAGAATCAAAAACAGGAGAACCCATTATTGGTGCCAAAATCTATGATTTAAAATCCAAGAAAGGCACACTCTCGAACGAATATGGATTCTATAGCTTGACATTACCTCAAGACAGCGTGTACTTGAGGGTTTCCTACATAGGATATACAGCGATGGAGTATCAATTTGACGGAGTAAATAACCGTGCCTTATCCGTTGAACTTATGACGATACAAGAGCTTGACGAGGTTACGGTTACGGCTGAAAAAAATATTGAGGAGCGTACACAGATGAGCTCCTTTGATGTTTCCATTGAAAAAATAAAAGCACTACCCGTTTTTCTAGGAGAAAAAGACATTATTAAAACCATACAGCTTTTCCCAGGTGTTCAATCCGGTAGCGAAGGCTCAAGTGGAATTTATGTTCGAGGTGGAGGACAAGACCAAAACCTAATGCTTTTAGATGGGGTACCTATCTACAACGCAACGCACTTGTTTGGATTTTTCTCAATCTTCAACGCAGATGCGATCAATAAAGTCACCATGATCAAAGGAGGCTTCCCTGCACGCTATGGAGGTCGTTTGTCTTCTGTGCTTGATATCAGAATGAAGGAAGGGAATATGAAGGAGTTTCATGGAGAGGGAAGCATTGGACTAATCTCATCAAAGTTATCTTTAGAGGGACCAATTAAAAAAGACAAAACTTCGTTTATCATCTCGGGAAGACGGACATATATAGACGTTCTCGCTAGACCTTTTGTCAATTTGCGAAACAGAAACCAAGGCGGTGGGAAAGGCAAGGAAGATGGTGGGGGCGGGGCCTCAGAAACGCAAACGGGCGGTTATTACTTTTGGGATCTAAATGCGAAAATCAACCACAAATTTTCCGAGACCAGCCGACTCTACTTAAGTGGATACTTTGGAAGAGATCGCTTCTACAACGACGCGAGCAATAGTTACACAACAGCAGAGGACACATCAAGTACAGACGAAACCTCAAGCAATGGATTACGCTGGGGAAATGCCATCGCGGCCGTTCGATGGAATAAGATTATCAGCCCAAAATTATTTATGAACCTAACAGGAACATTTAGTCAATATGAATTTACCGTAGGGGGGCAAAATGAATCCACCACAACATATTTAAATGCACCTACAACGAGTCAAAGCACGGCCTTTAATTACGATTCAGGCATTCAAGATTGGACCTTTAAAGCTGATTTCGACTATAGGCCTAACCCAAATCATACCATTAAATTTGGATTTGGAGACACCTACCACACTTTTGTACCAGGGGTAAATCAAATTTCACTGACAAACAATACTTCCAGCGGAATAGATACAACTTTTGGGTCTTCGCGGCAGTATGGACATGAACACTGGGCATATTTCGAGGATGATTGGGAAATTTCAGCACGTCTAAAATTAAACATCGGAGTACATTTTTCAGGATTCAAAGCAAATCAAGAATGGTACCCAAGCGTTCAGCCTAGATTCGCAGCAAGATATATGCTCAACGAAAATTCATCATTGAAGATGTCATATTCAAGTATGACTCAGTTTTTACATTTATTGACCAACCCGACAATAGGCCTCCCTACAGACCTGTGGGTTCCTGTCACAGACCGAGTTGCACCAGAGTACTCAAATCAATTTGCACTTGGTTATGCGCAAACACTATCCAAAGGCTTTCAGTTTTCCGTAGAAGGCTACTATAAAGACATGAGAAATTTAATTGCATATAAAGAGGGGGTAAGCTTCTTTGGGTCTTCACAAGACTGGCAAGATAAAATAACGGTGGGAAATGGAAATAGCTATGGACTAGAGCTATTGGTGGAGAAAAAGATTGGCAAAACCTCCGGATGGATTGGCTATACCCTGAGCTGGTCAAATCGCCAATTCGACTCGCTAAATTTTGGAAATCCCTACCCGTATATCTATGATAGAAGACATGATATTGGACTTGCTGTTACACATAAGTTTAGTGAACGCGTAGACATTGGTATCGTTTGGGTCTTTGGATCGGGATATGCCACCACACTCGCACAACAAACATACTTAGGAGTTGACGGTCTCGGTATTGGGGCAAACACACCCTACGCGCCTATCGAACATATTGAGGAACGAAACGACTATAGAATGCCTGCATACCACCGACTCGATATCGGTGTAAACCTGCATAAGAAAAAGAAAAAGTGGGAAAGCACATGGAGCTTTGGACTCTATAACGCCTACTCAAGGCAAAATGCATTCTTCCTATTCTTTGAAGAAGGGAATAATGGAACAAGGACGCTAAATCAGCTTAGCTTATTCCCCGTTCTACCTAGTGTTTCTTACAGCTTTAAATTTTAAAAAAATGAAAAAACTTATTTTATTTTTATCCGCAATACCCCTTCTGTTGTTCACGAATTGTACAAAACAAATAGAATTCGACGCACAAGATATTGCGCCAAGAATTGTGGTCAATAGTCTTTTTACAAATGACTCCTTATGGGCTGCCAATATTAGCCGAAGTGTTGGTGTATTGGAAAGTACAAGCTACACCAGTATTAATGATGCCGATGTCTCTATTTTCGATGGAAATGGAATTGAGGTTACCACGCTTACCAACCAAGGAGATGGGCTGTACACCTCCCCAACAGGTGCAATGCCTGTCGCGGATGAGCTATACACGATTGAAGTTAGTGCTCCTGGATATACGCCCGTAAGCGCAACAAACAGAATTCCAGCGGCTGTTCAGATCAACAGTATTGATACGGTTAGTAGCACCAATAGTGATGGACAGACCATCTTGGAAACAACCATAAACTTTCAAGACCCGCCGTCAAATGCAAACTATTATATGGTCGAAGTTTTGGTCAAAGGAACGTGGATTGATGAATGGGGTGAATTTGAAGAGGATACGATTGAATTTAGGGAGCCTCTTGAAATTTCCTGTGATGATGTTAATGTGGAAACAGTAAACAGGTTCAGCTTTGATGGTTTTGACAACACCTACCTATACCTTATGCTCAAGGATGAAAATTTTGATGGTGAAGATTACGCACTCACCTTTAGTGTAATCAATTATGCAGAGCTAAAAGACCTACAGCTTTTTGGAGAAATTAGATTGGTCAACACTAGCGAAGCTTACTTCAACTATCTGAAATCCTTTAATATGTATCAAAGAGCAAGCGGCAATCCATTCGCCACACCTGTACAAGTATACTCGAACGTAGAAAATGGCATGGGAATATTCGCGGGTGGAACACTCACTTATTGGGATGTAGAATTTTGATTTTGAGAAATAAACATACGATATGTATCTTCTTTTTCTGTAGCACCTTACTTCTTAGTATGGGCAGCTGCCGAAAAGGCTATGAGGCAAGATTTGGCCCATTCTATATTCTAGATGACACTACTGTAGTTGTCAATGGTGACATGGGAAGCAGAGTAGACAATCAGCTAGAAAGATTGCTCAATAAATACCCAAACATTAGCTACGCTATTATGGAAAAGTGCCCGGGCTCTAGAGATGATGAAGAACTTTTTAAAGCCGCCATCATGATGTATAATCAAGATGTTCATATCCACCTTCCACCGAATGCTAAAATAGAATCCGGCGCCGTAGATTTCTTTTTGGCAGGAACCACTCGTACGATGGATGAAGGAGCCAAAATAGGGGTTCATGCTTGGAGTGATGGAAATACATCTGCCACAGAATATCCTGTTGGACATGAGGAGCACGAGATCTATATTGACTACTATGCCAGTATCGGTTATTTACAACAAGAAGCAGAAAATCTGTATTATTTTATCATCAATGCTGCTGGGCCGAACAACATTCACTACATGACAGCGCAGGAAATTGCAGAGTATTCGATTTTAACACCTTAAGCGATAAAGCTCAATAAATATCCAAATGCTGCTCCAAACAAAACGATATAGGCACTATTTAATTTTTTAAAGACAAATACAATTACAAGCGTAATTGCGGCAATCAGCATCATGCGCCAATCCGAGGTTGTCTCCTTCGCCATTTGAATACAAACAACGATGATTACCGCTACGGCACCAATATTCACTGCGTCTAAAAAACTACGCAGAGGTTTTGACTTTTGCATTCTTGGGATCAATGGATTTAGAAAAGCAACAAATAAAAATGAAGGTAAAAATATACCCACGGTCGCCATGATTGCACCTGACAATCCATTTAATTGATAGCCAATAAAAGTCGCTGTTGATAACACAGGTCCCGGTGTGAATTGTCCAATTGCTATTGCATCCATGAGTTCCTGACGTGTCAATAAATCGTTTGCGACAAGCTCTGCCTCTAAGAAGGCAAATAATACGTAGCCACTACCATATAATATTGCTCCTACCTTCAAAAAGGTTAAAAATATTTTAATACTTCCACCGGTGAAAGGAAGAGCTCCTGCAAGTGGAAATGGGAGAAAGGAATTTAATTTGGATGGGTTGATTTTGAGAAAATAAAGGAGTAGACCTGTGAAGCCACAGGTGAACAGCGCCAATACTTCACTTAGGCCAAAAAGGCACGCTATTATTGTTAAACAACCTAAAACACCTAACTGCCATGACTTCAAAGCCTTCTTACCTAGCTTATATGCAGCCATTACGATAATTGCAATAACAGCAGGTTGGATCCCATAAATAAATGGCTTAACCTCTGGAAGCTGTCCATATGAAACATAGAACCACGCAAAAAAACCTGTTATTAAGATTGCAGGAAATAAGAAGCATATCCCTGCTACGATAAGTCCCTTCCAGCCGGCTCGTTCATAACCACAATGCATGGTCATTTCAGTTGAGTTAGGTCCTGGTATTAGGTTCGTAGCACCGATTAGATCCAGAAAATGTTCTTGACGCATCCACTTTCGTTTGCGAACGACCTCATCTTCCATCATCGCAATATGTGCCGCTGGACCGCCAAAAGATATCGTTCCCATTTTGAGAAACAGCTTTGCGATATCAATTAACTTGTTACTTTCTGTCATCCCACTAACAACAACCTGACCCGGGAGCGCATGTGCTATTTCCGGAATTATCTTCGGAATCCGTGTTTACTCTTTCACTTTGAGGTACGATACCACATTGGTCTTCAGCTAAACAAGCAGTTTGCTTTGATTTCAGTACGAAACAATCCTTATCAAAGGATAAAGCATATTTACCCACAGTATCGCTTTGGTATTCAACCTCCATATCGACATCAAGTAATTGGATTTTCTGAGCAGCAGCAGTAATAATTGACATTGCTTTCGAAGGTGATAACCTATGCGCTGTATCATGATCTGACCAAAGCTGAAAAGAAACAAAACAGTCCTCTCTTAATGTTCCTCCACAGTCGATGTAGGTCTTATTTGTGACGCCTAGCTCGGTAATATGAAAATGAGCAGGGACCATAACACCGCTATCTAGCCGAAAAGATAGCGTGTCAACTTGATTTATGTATGAGATGAATTCACTTAACTTCATGTTCAATTATATTTCTCCAGCGGTCGCCTCGCTAACGTTAATAATATGGTCTCCCACCTTTTCACAAGAGGAGAATATATCGTTGTAAAGAATTCCAGATTGGAATTTATATTCTCCCTTTTCTGCATTTTCAAGGTAAGACTTCCTCAATTGGTTTCTAAATTGGTTGATCTCACGTTCCGCTTTAATAGCAGTATCGAGATTAATATGACCGAATTCAGCGTTTAAGTTTGTATTCATGGTCTTAAATGCCTTTTCAAGATAATCTAACATCTTGTTGATGTTATCTCTCTGCTCAGGAAGGAAATAGATTTTTTGATCATCCTTTCGCTCAATTGTTTTTGAGATTTGATAATAGATATCACCAATTCTTTCGAGGTCATTAGTGATGCTCAACATGCTTCTGATTTGTGAAGATGCCTCAGTGCTTATTTCTTGTATCGCTACCTGGTCTAGATAGTTCGCAACCTCAACTTCAACACGGTCAGTAATCTCCTCGTACTTTTTGATTTTGTTAAACATCTTGTTACGTGTCTTTTTGTCTTGGTCGTTTATTAGTGTTCGAATAAATTCATTCATTCGGGTCGTCACTTCTCCAAACTTTGCCACCTCTTTTTTGGCTTCAAGTATAGCAACCTCTGGTAGACCAATACCTCCTGCACCGGCAATATAATCAAGCTTAAATTCTTCATCGGTCTCTCCTTTCGACTTCACAGTTCTTTCAGCTACACCAACTAAATAAGGGACAAAACCAATAAGCAATATAACATTGGCAGCATTGAATAAGGTGTGGAACAAGGCGATTCCCTCCGTTGAGAATGATGTATTCGTTGGATCAAAAGGAACACCATGACTTTGACCAATCAACCATCCTATTCCATCTAAAAAGAAAGGTATTACGATCAGCATCCATGTAACCCCAACAATATTAAATAAAGAGTGAATTCTAGCAGATCTTTTCGCATGAACATTTCCAACCAATGAGGCGAGCTCTGCTGTGATTGTCGTTCCAATATTTTCTCCTAGTACCATCGCACAAGCCACTTCAAAAGGAATAATCCCTTTTGATACCATGGTCAATGTTAAGGCCATGGCTGCACTAGAGGATTGGATTACGATGGTAACCATCGCTCCAAGAAGAACGAACATTAAATTGCTAAAAAATGGAATATCTTTATAATTTACAAAGAACTGAACCAAGGCAGAATCCTTATCCAAATCAGGAACAGCATCCTTTAAAAATTGAAGCCCGATAAATAAAACTGCAAAACCAATAATGGCATTTGCTAAATCCTTTGACTTTCTAAAAGACATAAAGAGTAGCGGAGCTCCAATAGCAATAAGTACAAGCGCATAACT
>CAJWAO010000080.1 GCA_913020765.1 uncultured Flavobacteriales bacterium
ACCTTCTTATGTATACCCCTGAAGAATATGCAACTGCTATTGGCGAGTCTTGGGGCGTTGGACAGAAGGATAAAGACAATGGTATTGTGTTTTTAATCAAGCCAACAGGAGGTCAAGGTGAACGTGAAACTTTTATATCTATCGGCGAAGGATTAGAAGGTGCTATTCCCGATGCGCTAACCTGGACAATTGTCAACAAGGATGTAATTCCATTTTTTAAAGAGGGGGAATTTAGCGCGGGTGTAAATAAGGGAGTTACTGTATTAATAGATCTGGCCAATGGTGAATACAGTGCTGATGAGTATGCTGAAAATGCCGGTGGCGGAAGTTTTGGTCTATGGCTTGTGGGTTTGTTTTTAATATTTTGGCTTGTTGCTTTTTTCTTAGGTCGAAAGAACGGCGGAGGCATGGGCGGAACCTTCTATGGCGGAGGCTTTAGTTCCTCCTCGGGTGGTGGTTTTAGCAGTGGTGGAAGTTTTGGAGGTGGTAGCTTCGGTGGCGGTGGAGCTGGCGGCAGTTGGTAAAACTAATTTATTCTTTCAGAGTCTGTTCGATGATTGTTTCAGTTTCCTTCTTATATCTATCATAGTAAATTCCTGTTCCTGGCCCATAGAAACCTGTATGGATATGAATAATATCTCCCTTCTTGTTGACAAATAATGTCGTTGGAAAGCTACTAATTCCATTGAGCATTGGGAAAACCTTAGAAGCTTCTTTTTTGCTTGCATTTCCTGCCAAATATACGGGATATGGGATGTTTGCTCTTTCCTTAAAACGTGTGAGGTGTTTTTTGCGTTTTCTTCTTGTCTTTTGACTTTCAAAACCAAGTGCTATAATCTGTAAACCCTTATCCTCATATTTTTGATGAAGCGCCTTAAAATAATTTGTCTCATCCAAACAATTGGGGCACCAGCTCCCCATAATTTGAAGGATAGTGAGCGCGTGGTTTTGGAATTTTATTTTTTGATTTCCCACAATGCGAGATTTAAATTTAATTTCGGTCAAGTCATACGTTGTATCTGCGAGATAGGTTAATTTGTTGGGATCTCCAATTTCAGCAG
Source organism: uncultured Flavobacteriales bacterium (assembly GCA_913020765.1). Lineage (GTDB taxonomy): Bacteria > Bacteroidota > Bacteroidia > Flavobacteriales_D > Crocinitomicaceae > UBA952. Next base: position 1,062 of record CAJWAO010000080.1, read on the forward strand.
CATCATTTTTTATACCACTCCAATCGGTTTTATAATTGGACCCACTGTAAAATTTACCTGCCAGGGAATCACCAAATATTTTTGCAGTAAATACAAACGCGTGTGCACCGTCAAAACAAGATAAATAAAGCTGATCACCAAAAACGTTACCTTCGAGATAGCGGTAGTCTCCTGTCTCAGTCAAAAAAGTTCCTGTTAGTTCGTCTCCACGCTGTTTGAATAGTCCTATTGCCGGCCATCTACCTTTGTCACGACCAAATACGATTTCATATGAAGGATGAATTTTTTTTGATGAGGTAGCTGCAGTCGACTCGAATCGTTTAAAAGCTCCTCGAACACCGGATATGGAATATTTCGATGCTTTTCTTTCATCTATCCAAAAACCTAAAAAGTGATTTGAATCTGTATAAATGATTTTTAAGTGACTGCTCATCTCTTTAAATGATAGTTGAATAGTATCATTTTTCAGTGCCTGAAAGTTCAGAGGAATTTTTTCATCTCCGTTCTTAACAGAATAGCGAAGCACCTCATTTTTTATATTTTCTTCTTCAATAAAAAACGGAAGGATCAATCGATCATTCAGCGCAATTTCAACGCGCCACGTCTCGATTTGGGACATCACGAAATGTGAAATACTGATACAAAAGAGTAGAAATAATAATTTTTTAACCATACATCTAAAATACCAACTTTTGTTTGGCTTTATTCCTTTAACTTTATTGTAATGAAATTCAGGCGACTACTTTTTTTCTTCATTTTCTTTTTTTTCTCTTTAAAAGCTTCGGCGCAATCAGACAAACTAAAGGTGGTAAGCTGGAATGTTTTTTTGCGACCTGGTATTCTTCGCGACGGTCAAATGAATCGAGTGTCGCATATTGCGGACCATATTATTGGCTGTGGGGCCGATATTGTTGTTCTTCAAGAGGTTTTTCATAAAAGAGCAAGAAGAAGGATGATCCAAAAGTTAGAAGGGCGGTTTAATTATTTTACATCTCAAGGGCCCAAGTCCTTTTTTGGCGTTGGTTCAGGTGTTATGATATTTTCAAAACACCCGATGATTGAGGAAAAATTCGTGCCCTATTCAAAGTCAAGAGGAGCCGATGCTTGTGCAAAAAAAGGTGTGATTCTAGTTAAAATACGCTCCCCTCAAAAGGAGTTCTATGTTGCCGGCACGCATCTTCAAGCAGGGAGTTATCCGGCAGCTAAAAGAGTTCGTAAGTCTCAGCTCAGTGAGCTTGCCAATGCAGTAAATTCGATCAGTGATTCATCCTTTTTGATTTTGGCAGGAGACTTTAACATAACGCCCGACGATCAATTGTTTGCTTATTTAAGTGGTAGCTTAAATGTAAAATTACCGGATTTATCACCACCGTTGAATGCGACTGCAAATTTTTCGGATCAAGACTTATTTCCGGTGGATGGAAAGCCAGTTTGGATTGATTATATATTTTTAAAAGAAACTCAAAAAGGGAAACAAAAAAAAACTTGGATTCAGGAGATTCGTTCTATAGAAAATGAACGTTTTTCAGACCACAATATGGTGTGTTCTGTATTTGAAATCAATAAAAACAGTAAAGAATTGTATGATTGATGCAACTTTTAAGAATAAATATCAGTCCTTTAAATATGAGCTATGGATGAATTATCATTGATACAAGGCTGTATTGAAGGTAATCAAAGGGCTCAGCGTACGTTATTTGATAATTTTTCGCCCAAGTTTTTTGCTGTTTGTTTACGTTATATGAAGAACAATGATGAGGCAGAAGACGTGCTTCAGGAGGCCTTGATTAAAGTTTTTTCAAAACTTCCTGAGTATAGCAAGAAAGGCTCTTTCGAAGGTTGGATGAGAAGGATTGTTGTTAATACCTGTTTAGATCAAATTCGAAAAAATCAAAAGCTTAAATTTGATGCTCCTTTGGAGCAGGAAGAATATAAGCTTTCGACCAATGCCTACATATTTGAAAAATTATCAGCAGATGAGTTGATGAAAGAAATACAAGAAATGCCTCCAGGGTATAGAGTTGTTTTCAACATGTTTGCAATAGAAGGCTTTTCGCATCAAGAAATAGCGAAGAAACTGGGTGTTGCTGAGAGCACATCCAAATCTCAATATTTAAGAGCAAGGGCTTTTTTGAAAGAAAGAATATTAAAAATTGATGAGCGATAAAGACCCAATAAAAGATTTGTTCAGAGACAAGCTTCAGTCTCACGAGGTCATGCCGAGTGAATCGGTTTGGTCAGGTGTTTCGGATGCGCTTGGGAATTCTGCGGCCTCTTCGGCAAGCGTTGGTTCTGCCTCGTTCTTAAAAGTTGCTGCGATTGTTGTAGGGGTCTCCGCAGTGGGTGTCGTTGGATTCATGATAATGAATTCGGACCAAACAGAGCCATTAAAAAGTATTGAAAAAACTGTTTTACAAGAAAAGGATATAGATGAGTCCGTTTCTTCTGAAACCATAGATTCTGATGTTGAGGAAAGCAAATCTCCAGAAATAACGCTTTCCGATTCGGAATCGCTTTCATCTGAAAGGGTAATTTCTAATGAAAGTATTCGGGATACTCAGCCTGAATTGATTACCATAAACGAAAGCTTGCCTGTGTCAACTCCTTCTGAAAGTCAAGCATATCCTGTTGTTGTTGAGGAAAACGATATTCATAATATGAATGAAGCAAATCCTGTGACTCCAGAAGTTTCCGCAACTGTTCCGGCTGTCACCATTGACGAAGACCAAGGTAATGAGAATCAAGTTTCTTCTGAAACGATTGAAACACCGGAATTAGAAGAAACCTATGAAGAAATTGTTTCTGACCAAGATGAATCCCCAGATATACTGATTGAAGAAAGCATTGTTTTACCGAATATCTTTACGCCCAATGGAGATAGAGTGAACGACCTATTTGAAATTGAAATAGGAGATAAGCTAGAATTTCAAATTGTTGTACTGAATCGACAAAACCAACTCGTATTCAAATCGGGCGACCCTCGTTTCCAATGGGATGGTACGATGCTGAATGGAGAGCCAGCTCCAGAGGGCGTTTATCTTTACTATTTCTCTGCAAAAGATAGGTTTGGAAATGACATTACAGAGTCTTCGGTATTAACAATCAAGCGCTAAATAAAAGGAGCCTTCTTTGTATCTATTTTTTTAATCCCAACATAATATAGACAAACTCCAATTGTCATGAATACGTGAGATAAATCACCTTTATCAAACCACTGAAATAAATTTATTTTCATTAAAAAGGTCACAGCGCCAGGTAACATGGCCAAAACACCAATAAGAAGCCATTGAAATCCCTCCTGACTCTTAATATTGGCAGCACCAACAATACTTACTGAGATAAAAACTCCGATAATTGTATTAATTGCAATGGGGAGGAACCCAATGGTATGATCTCGGTCAAATGCAGCTGACGAGATAACGGTAATTACCAATAGAAAAATAAAGATCATTTTGAAAAAAGCGATTTTCCCGAGAGTATTATTCTTGTTGTAACGTTCATAGGACTTTATCATGGCCTTTTCAATAAAATAAGTACTGAGAATGGCCGAAATCCAGGTAGGGAATTTTCCTTGAGGTCCGAAGTAATAAAATAGACCGTGTCCAATTGCACCCAGGATTGATCCTAATGCAAATGTTAAGAAAAAGTAATACCAGTACTTTATAAACCCATGAGCCCTTCTTTTTTCATATAATTTCCGTGCGATTAAAAAGCTAACCAGCCCCATGACGAAGTCAGATATGACGGCGTTTGGCTCAAGTAAAATCAGCCCATTGAGGTCCACCCGTATTTTCGAGAAATCTTCACCTATCAGCATTGCGCGGCAAATTTAATTTTTAAAAATGAACGAACAAAGAATCAAAACTTTTTTGCGTATCATTACTGGAATCCTTTTAATTATATTTAACCTTTGAACCAGAATTAGATAGCGTAGGGCTTTACCTTTTTTAATATTTTGCAAATCAAGTCAATCAATGAAGCGACCGAATAATTTGGAAAAAGGAGATTTAATTTACATTGTTTCTCCGGCTAAAAAGATAGATCATGATTCAATCTATTTTGCAAGAAAATTGATTGAGTCTTGGGGTCTTAGGTTTAAATGTGCAGAACATGCCTTGGGTGCTTATAATTACTTCTCAGACAATGATGCGAATCGGGCTTTCGATTTCCAATCAGCGATTGATCATAGGGAGGCAAAGGCCATACTTTGTGCACGTGGGGGTTATGGGTGTATACGGATTGTTGATCAATTAAATTGGGATAACTTTCAGCGCTCTCCAAAATGGCTTATTGGTTTTAGTGATATTACTGTAATGCATCATCGAGCGCAAAGATTATCCGTAATGAGTTTACATGCCACAATGCCTCTTAATTTTAAAATAAACTCCAAACAAGCAATTGAATCATTACGTGCTGCGCTCATGGGAGAATCTTTTTCCATTAGTTCACTGCCGAACGCACTAAATAGAATGGGAACTGCCCAAGGTCGTATCGTGGGAGGTAATTTGAGTATTATTTACAGTCTTTTGGGAACAGCCGATGCTTATGATTTTAAAGGGGCTATTTTATTTATAGAGGATTTATCTGAGCAACTTTATCATTTGGACCGCATGTTATTTGCGCTTAAGAAGGCAGGTGTTTTTGATAAAATAACAGCATTGGTTGTAGGAGGTATGACTGAGCTAAAAGATACAAGTAGTTCATTTGGAATGACGTATGAAGACATCATTCTTGAAAAAGTTAAGGGTAGTAATATTCCCATTTGCTTTAATTTTCCGACTGGACATATTGCGGACAATCGAGTAATGATTATAGGAGCAGATGCTCGAATTTCGGTCGGACCTGAAGGAGCAAACCTTTGTTATGTATAATTATTCTAAATAAGAACCTTTTTTTCATTCATACGTTCTTTAGGTGTAACTTTGCAGAGAGTTAAGAAGCGTTTTTCTACATGAGCAATTCGGCATTTATTAAATCCTCACTAGCTAAAAAATATTACATGGCCCTTACAGGGCTTTTTCTATGTCTTTTTTTAGTTGGTCATCTCTTAGGGAATCTACAAATGATTTTTAAAACAGGCGAGGAGGGTAAAAGAATCTTTAATGAGTATGCTTATTTTATGACCCATAACCCTGCGGTTATGCTGCTTTCATATTTGACCTATTTCTCCATCATTTTTCATGCTGTAGATGGCATCGCATTGCTTATTCAAAACAGAAGGGCCCGGCCGGTCAGGTATGCATACTCAAAGCCTGCAGCGAATTCCTCTTGGACCTCGAGGTACATGGCCCTATTGGGAACCTTAGTACTTGTTTTCATTGCAACTCACATGTCTAACTTTTGGTGGAAGATGAAGTATACAACGGAAGTCCCGTTGCATTCATACTATTCACAAACGGCTCAAGATACCTTATATCTAACTCACAAAGGAGAACAAATTACGACGGCACAACTGAGATTAATAGGCGAGACACAAGGAACGCAGCTAGTCATGAAGGCTGACAAGATGAATCGTTCTATTGAACGAGAATTTGATACATATGTAAAATCCAATCAACTAAGCGAGGAACAGTTGGTAGCCTTAGAGGAAGCTAAAAATAAACAAATAAGAAAAGAGGATGAGGTTTTAGGTGAAGGTTATAAGGACCTGCATACGGTTGTGATGCAGTTTTTTAGTAAGGAAAACAAAAGCGAAAGTGGTGTGCCTTATGGTTTGATTGGAGCTTTGTTCTATGTGCTTTCGATGTGTGTTTTATCTTTTCATTTGTGGCATG
>CAJWAO010000081.1 GCA_913020765.1 uncultured Flavobacteriales bacterium
AAGAATTAAATACCAATGTTGCAATATTGGCTGATCTTCAAGGTCCTAAAATTCGTACGGGTGAGATGCAAGAGGGTGGTTTAATACTAGAGGTAGGTGCGAGTATTTCAATTCAGACACTGAATGTCGTTGGTTCGAAAGATTCATTTTCAATAAATTATGAAAAACTTCCTGAGGATGTTGAACAAGGAGAATTTATTCTCTTAGATGATGGTAAGCTGATTCTAGAGGTTGAAAGTACGGATGGAAAATCGAAAATAATTTGTAAGGTTATCCAGGGAGGAGTCTTACACTCTAATAAAGGAGTAAATTTTCCAAATACAAAAATCTCTTTGCCGAGTTTAACTAAAAAGGACAAAAGTGATTTAGATTTCGCAATTGCTCAGGATGTAGATTGGATTGGATTGTCTTTTGTGAGGACGGCTGGAGATATAGTTGATTTGAAGCAACGGATTTCAGTTCAAGGAGGAAAGGCTCGGGTTATTGCAAAGATTGAAAAGCCGGAAGCTTTGACATGTATTGATGAAATTATTAAGGTTTCTGATGGAATTATGGTCGCTCGTGGGGATTTGGGTGTTGAAATCCCTTATCAGAACGTGCCGCTCACTCAGAAAATGTTAATCAACAAAGGAATTCGATACGCAAAGCCTGTGATTGTGGCAACACAAATGATGGAATCAATGATTACACAAATGACGCCTACAAGGGCTGAAGTGAATGATGTTGCCAATGCTGTTCTTGATGGTGCAGATGCTTTGATGCTTTCAGGAGAGACCTCAATTGGGACTTATCCGGTAGAAGTAATTAATGCCATGGCTAAAATCATCAACGAGATGGAATTAGATGAGAAAATATATTCCAAAGAGCAGCCAGCTGAAAAAAACCAAGAACGCTTTATTTCTGACTCAATCTGTTATAACGCTTGCAGGTTGGCGCAGCGGGTTGAAGTAGATGCAATAATAACCATGTCTTTTTCGGGTTACACAGCATATAAAATAGCTTCGCAAAGACCGCGAGCAGGTATTTATGTTTTCACAAGTAATAGGAAGATATTAACTCAACTGAACCTTGTTTGGGGTGTCAGGGCTTTTTACTATAACAAGCAAATAAGTACTGACCATACAATCTCTGACATCAAGGACTTTATGATTTCAGAGGGGTATCTAAAAACGGGAGATTTATTCATAAATATTGCTTCTATTCCTCTTAAAGATTTGGGAAGCTCAAATATGATAAAACTCAGCCAGGTTGATTGAAAATCGAGTTAATTACGATGCCGAATTTATTGAAAATACGGCCAATTATCCAATGCGTAGAATACCACATGAAGGAACTATTGTTCGTTCTCATCGGTTTGGCAAGTTCAAACAAAGTAACGCCGAGTTCTCTCAGTTCAAATATGAATTAGAGCAGATTTTCGGTGGGAATTATATTATTTCTGGAGATGCACGAATGAACACCGGGGGGGCAAATAGGCCTTTCGACCTAGATTTAGCACTTATTCATAGAGAAGATGAAGCCATCCGGATAAATATTGAGGTGGACGAACCGTATTCCTTATTTTCAAGAGAGGCAAGGCACTGTAGAGGGGAAGACGACCTTCGTGATAACTATTTTTTAGAAAGAGGGTGGGCCGTAATCCGTTTTTCAGAAAATCAGGTACATCGAAATATGCGAGGATGTTTGAGATTCATCGCAGAATCCCTGAACGAAATTGATGCCAATTTTGAGATTCCAGCTAAATGCTTAAATTTCTCAAAACCGAATGTTGATCTGTTCTGGGATTTGGTTCAGGCCCAAAAATGGGAAAAAGCCTCTTTCAGAGAATCTTATTTGAAAGTTGAGTTGGCTCCCGAAAAACCCAATATAGAACTTGATAGATCTTTTAATACTCAGGAAATTCGTGAGGAGGAACTTGTTAAAACAAGTTTTTCTGGTGCCATGGAATTTATCAAAGACCATAGAAATACACACGTTCGAGATAAAAGAATTGAATTCAATGCAGAACAGCATAAATATTTTGTTGATGGAATACCATTTCCATCAGCGAGCACACTGGTAAGAAAGTTCTTTCCAGAGTTTGATGCATTTGGCGCTGCAAATAAGCTCCGTCCGAACAATCCGCTTTATGGGATGACTGTAGATGAGATTGTAGATATTTGGAATAAAAGAGGTCAAGAAGCAGCTGATAAAGGTACTTTTCTACACGAACAAATAGAAAACTATTATTTAGGTAATCAATTCACTCGAACAGAAGAGTTTCCAATCTTCGAAGATTTTGCTAAAATTCATTCATTTTTAGAGCCGTATCGATGTGAATGGAGAATTTATGATGAAGAATTCGGTCTCGCAGGAACAATAGATTTTGTTGCTGAAAATGATGGCCGATTAGAGATATACGATTGGAAACGAAGTAAAAAAGTTATTGACCCAACCAATGGGAAGCCCATCGAAACCGATAAATGGGGTAAACGCGGCTTGGGTAAATTAGGTAATATAGGGGATACTAGCTACAATCATTTTTGTTTACAACAAAGCCTATATCGATTCATATTAGAAAAAAATTATGGACTTGAAATCTCAAGGATGTATTTGGTCATAATTCACCCCGATTATGATTGTTTTTACAAGGTAGAGGTACCGTATTTGAAAAATTACGTTTTTTACCTTTTGAACACTTTATAATTGCGAGTTGTTATTTCAAAGGAAAAAGGAAGATTCGGATAGATTAAAAAAAGACTTATGTTTACAGGTATTATTGAAGAAATAGCCGAAGTTATTGCCATTGAAAGGAATAAATCAAATGTCAACTTCACGTTCAGAGCGAATATGGCTAACGCCCTCAAAGTTGATCAGAGTCTTGCGCACAACGGTTGTTGTTTAACGGTTGTCGAGCAAAGTGAAATGGAATACAAGGTGACTGCTATTCAAGAAACATTGGACAGAACAAATCTTACAGACTGGTCTGTTGGAACGCGCGTAAATATAGAAAGATGTATGAAAGCGGATGGTAGATTTGATGGTCATATAGTACAAGGTCATGTAGATTGTGTGGCGACTTGTACACAAATTTTAGATTTAGATGGTAGTTGGAAGTACACCTTCAGTTATATTGCTGATCATGAAACAGTTGAAAAAGGTTCGATTACTGTTAATGGTACAAGCCTTACGGTTGTGGATAGTTTGGAAGGCTCTTTTTCTGTATGTATTATTCCCTATACCTATGAGCATACCAATTTCAACGAGTTCTGCGTTGGTACCCTTGTAAATATTGAGTTTGATGTTTTTGGAAAATATATTCAAAAGTATATGAAAAAGATAGGCTAGTACCGCTCATTCGACCTTGCAATTTTTATGATAAGAAGAATCCATGTGGTTATTAAAGTGCCGCCCCCTACAGGGGTGACTGGACCCAAAAAAGAGCAGTCTATTCCAATTGCTCTATCTATAGAAAGAAGATATATGGATCCTGAAAACAAGATTATACCAGTTGAAAAACCACCAATAATAAATGAGTTTAAGGATATTTTTTTTGCATTTAACCCCAATATCAATAAAACAATACCATGGTAGATCTGGTAGCGCACACCGACCTCGAAAGAACCCATTTCAGACAATGTCAAAATGTTTTTCAGTCCATGTGTCCCGAAAGCCCCGAGTATTATGCTGACGCAAATAAAAATTGCACCCAAAATAGTATACGTTTTATCCATGAAGTAAAGATGTAAAAAAACCAATGAAAATGGTAACTTTAACCTAGTGTTTTATGAAAAATAAGATTACTTTTTTATTGGTTTTATGTTTGAATCTATCTTGCGCTGATGATCGTATTGAAAGTAGTGAAGAACAAGTAAAAATTGATTATTACCAATTCCGTGAGATAAATCTCGATTCTGTCGGAATTAAAGCAAGTATAATGATTCCCAATGAAACTGCAGGTATAGGAGCTTCATTCGCACCTAAAATATTGCACGACGATGGAGGGTTCAAATGGCACATTAATGTTGGACGCCATTTTAATGTTTTAATCGAGGATTATGGGGATTATCAATACTTGATGCCAGAGTTTCTGAGAAGAATAAACACGAAAGATATCTTTAATATTGAAATCATTGAGGAGTCATCTGATTACATTTTGTATAAACGCGAGCTTAAGGCTGTTCCGAATCAGCAAACAACCTATCATATCTATGGAGTAAAATATTTAAATGGGGTGTATTATGAGTTCACTAATAAAGAGGAAGGAGACTCTAAGAAAGTGATTGATTTCATTGTAAAATCATTTTTATCTTTTAAAATTTTAAATAACCCATAATGATTCAAAGAGAAAAAGTTTTAGAAATTCTTGCGAATATTATTGAGCCTGAACTCAAAAAAGACATTGTTTCATTGAATTTAGTTGAAGACTTAAGAATTGAAGAAAATGAAATTCATTTGACGGTTCATATTTCTAACCCCGCGATGCACGCCAGAAACCGCATGAAAGAGGCCGTAAATTTCAATTTAACCTCAAGATTAGGAAAGGAATTAAAAGTTTTTTGTTCGGTAAAACAAAAATCTGCAGAACTGAATGGGGTGCACCGTAAAATTTTGCCAAGTGTCAAAAAAATAATTGCAATCGCATCAGGAAAAGGAGGGGTCGGTAAGTCAACGGTAACAGCAAATATTGCGGGAGGACTAGCACAGAAAGGCTTCAAGGTTGGGATTGTGGATGCAGATATTTATGGTCCATCTATGCCCACTATGTTTGATCTCGTTGGCGAGAGACCAAGTATGATTGAGGTAGATGGAGTGTCTAAAATTGAACCTATTTTGTCTCAAGGTGTTAAGATATTATCGATTGGATTTTTTACAGATAAGGAAAATGCAGTGGTATGGAGAGGCCCAATGGCCTCTAAGGCTTTGCTTCAAATGTTTAACGATGCGCATTGGGGAGATCTTGATTATTTATTTGTGGATTTACCACCTGGTACAGGCGACATTCACCTTTCATTGATTCAGTCGATTCCTTTGGACGGTGTTGTGATTGTGAGCACCCCCCAAGAGGTGGCATTGGCGGATGCGCGCAGAGGAGTAAATATGTTTAAAATGGATAATGTTAAAGTACCTATTATTGGTCTTGTAGAGAATATGTCATGGTTTACACCAACCGAATTGCCTGAAAATAAGTATTATATTTTTGGACGCGATGGTGCAAAAAACCTGGCAAATGGTATCGGGATTCCGTTCTTAGGACAGCTTCCTTTGATTCAAAGTGTGTGCGAATCAGGAGATACTGGCCGGCCTGCAGTATTTCAAAGAAATGGCGTTGGTTTTGATACAATATCTAATGTAATTTCAGAATTTGAGCGTCAAGTTAAATTACTTGCTAACTTAGTGACAAATGAAAAATAAGGAGCAAACCCTTTATAAAATCGAACAAGCCATCGAACAGTTACGCCCATTCATGCATGAGGATGGTGGAGACATGGAATTTATTGAGCTCACAGACTCGGGGATTGTAAAGGTTAAGCTTCTTGGTTCATGTGTAGATTGCTCAATGAGCCACATGACCCTGCGAGTCGGTTTAGAGGAAGCGTTGAAGGTTGCGGCGCCTGAAGTGTTAAAGGTAGAAGCTGTTGAAGAATGAACGTGAAATTGATCACGATGGGAAAAACTTCAGCCTCGTATTTAAGGGAAGGTGAGCTTGAATACCAAGGTCGACTCAAGCATTATATGAAATTTGAAAGAATTGATTTAAATGACTTAAAAGTCTCGCACAAGACCTCATCAAATGAGGTTAAAAAAAAAGAAGCAAAACTTATTTTAAAACAAATAAAGCCAACGGATCAAATCGTATTGCTTGATGAGAATGGTCAAGATTTAAATTCTGTTGAATTTTCGAAATGGTTTGAGAAAAAGTCACTTTCAGGGGTTAAAAATCTTGTTTTTCTCGTAGGAGGTGCTTTTGGATTTGATAAGCCGATTTATGAACGAGCCAATGATCAAATAAGGCTGTCTTCACTCACTTTTTCGCACCAAATGGTTCGTCTTTTTTTTCTAGAGCAGTTGTATCGTGCAGGATCAATTTTGAAACGAGAAAAATACCATCATCAATAAGTAGTTAATTTGGGAAGTAATTATATTTCTTTTCAGGATGTTGCCATCGGATTTTTATGGTTTATTATTCTTTTGGTTATATCCTCATCCAAAGCAAATCAAATTGAAGATACTCAGATTAAAAAGTATTATATCCGAAATGTACTTTATAAGTTTTTATTTGCCATTTTATTTGCGCTAGTTTATCTTGTTTATTATGAGGGTGGTGATACTACGGCTTACTGGGACGGGGCTTTGACCTTAAATAAACTTTTCTTTAGGTCACCCATAGATTACATTGTCCATTTATTGAGTGAGCCTACCACGGCACTTCGGCAGCTTCATTTTAATGTTGATACAGGATATCCCCCTGGTTGGATCTACAGAGAGCCCGAGGCTTGGTTCATTTGTAAATTGGGTTCAATCATTTCTTTTTTTACGTTTAGGTCATATTTCGCTGCAACTTTGATTTTCGCCTTTTTGACGGCCCGAGCATCATGGAGGGTATTCGAGATGATTCATGAATTGAACACCCACAAACTTCGTGTTGCGGCCTATTGTATTTTGTTCATTCCTTCAGTTAGTTTTTGGTGCACAGGAA
>CAJWAO010000082.1 GCA_913020765.1 uncultured Flavobacteriales bacterium
CGTCTCATGTATAGCTTTTAAATTTTTACTATAATTTAAAAAGACACAAGGCATAAATGAAAAACACGTAATTTAAACTTTTGAAACACTTATAAAACCATGAAAAAATCACTTCTCATTTTAGCACTCTCCTTAATTGGTGCTCCAGCAATCAACGCACAAACGCTCTTAAACCAAACTTTAATGCATGACGGAAATAACAGAGAGTACGCCTTATATATTCCCGCAAGCTATGACGGAAGCCAAGAGGTTCCGTTACTCTTTAATTTTCATGGGGGCGGAGGCAATATTGCTGAGCATCTGTCAAGCGTAGACATGAGGCCTATTGCCGATACCGCTAATTTTATTTTAGTTTACCCTCAAGCAGTTCCAGATCCAGGAAACGGAGGTTCAACAAGCTGGATGCACAAAGAACCCACAACTTTTGATGATGTTCCTTTTGTTGAGGCACTGATCGATGCTATCAGCGCAGAATATATGATTGATAACAACCGAGTATATGTCTGCGGGTATTCTTTAGGTGGAGAGTTTACCTACGAGTTAGCTTGCAGCTTAAACAATCGAATTGCTGCTGCCGGCGCTGTAGCAAGAACGATGCAAGGAGAAACTTACAACAACTGTGCTCCTCAACATCCGACTGGAGTGCTTACGATTCTTGGCACCGCAGATTTTATTTCAGATTACAATGGAATAACTTTCGGTGGTGTTCAGTATTACATGTCGGCGGATGAAACCCACCAATATTGGGTTTCGGCGAACAACTGTGATGCCAATCCAACAGTGTCGGCAATCGCCAATACCAATACCTCTGATGGAAGCACTGTTGAACGATATACCTGGGCAGATGCCTCAGGTTGTATCTATGTAGAACATTTGAAGGTTATTAACGGAGGTCATGACTGGCCTGGCGCTTTTGGAAATATGGATATTGATGCGAGCCAAGAAATTTGGAAATTTGTTTCAGGATATAACCTATCGGGTCTTATCGGTTGCGCAACAAATTCAATAGAAAATGAATGGTCCTTTGAAGATGAGGTGCAGGTTTTTCCGAACCCTTTTAAGGAGGATCTACACATAGAATCATCATTTCAAAAAGCACAAAATTACGCGCTTTACTCCATTCTCGGAAAGCATATTATGAACGGGCCAATTCAATCTGGCAGCACTCTTGTAAATCTTAGTGCTATCCCCGACGGGGTATATATTTTAAAAGTTGGAGACCAGACCTTCAAAGTGATAAAAAGAAAATAAGAAGCAACATGAAGCTAAAAGACTTCGCTATAGAGCGCTACTTCGCGAAATATGAATTTAGTGCAAAATATATGCTGTCTAGCTCAGACTGCGATGGGTTTGGTATGGACGAAGTTCTGAGTCTTGCCTCTGAGTCGGAAAAAAAAGATTGGGATAATCTAAAACTAGGGTATACAGAAACTAGGGGAAGCATCCCGCTTAGAAATGCGATTAAAAAACATTATCAAAATATTGCCTTAGATGAAATTCTTGTAAGCTCTCCGGGAGAGGCAAACTTTGTGTTAATGAATGTCCTTTTGTCTAAAGGAGATGAGGTTGTTTGTATGGCTCCCATGTATCAATCACTATACCAAATCGCGAAAGATATCGGGTGTACGTTAAAACTTTGGGAGCCTCAGGAATCAAATGGCCATTGGACCTATTCTGTATCCGATATGGAACGTTTAGTCTCAAAAAATACACGGCTTGTTATTGTTAATTTTCCACATAACCCTACAGGCTTTAGCCCGAGCCAAAAGGATTACGAAAAACTAATTGATATTTGTCGCACCAACGATGTATATGTCTTTAGCGATGAAATGTACCGCTTTTTAGACCATACTCCTGGACCGTGCCTAGCATCGATGTCTGACCTTTATGAGAAGAGCATTAGCCTTTGGGGAACCTCAAAAACATTCGGTCTAGCAGGAGTAAGGATTGGGTGGCTGACATCTAAAGATAAAATATTGCTTCAGAAAATTGAAAACTTCAAAGACTACTTATCGATATGTAGCAGCGCGCCTAGTGAAATATTGGCCACAATTGCATTGAATAATTTGGACTATTTTTTGAAAAGAAACTTGGATAAAATCGCAAAAAACATTTTGCTTTTTACAAAATTCCAACACAAATACCCATCACTCTTCGACTTCTCTCCTCCCTTGACGAGCTCGACTGCTTTTGTAAAACTTCACCTAAAAGAATCCACTGAAGATTTTGCAAAGAAGCTGGTTGAAGAAACAGGCATCATGTTGCTCCCTTCTGAAGCCTTTGAATATGGTGGTCAACATGCCCGTATTGGGTTCGGAAGAGAAAACTTTCCAGAAGTTTTGGCGGTTTTAGATACTTATTTGAAAAAGCACAAATACTAGCCCTTGGGCTTTCTTTCCTCACGCGGGCCACGTTTGTAAATAATTAATCCATTTAAAAATTTACGTAGAATTTGGTCGTGGCACTCCATATATTTTGGATGATCCACACTTCTAAAAAATGCCCCTAACTCACTTTTGGTGATTTCAAAATCGACCAAAGATAGCACCTTGACGATGTCGTCATCGCGCATCTTTAAAGCCACCCGAAGTTTTTTTAAAATATCATTGTTTGTTAGGCCCATAACTGTTGTGTTTGTCTCTGTTTTTATGCTGCTGATTACATGATTGCATCTTCAATTTTCTTGAAGATTTGGTCTGCTTCAAAATTCTTCATTACAAAACTTTTGGCTGCTTCACCCATTTCCTTTCGCATTTTATCATTTTCCGATAATTTAATCACCGCATCAGCAAAAAGCACGTGGTTTTGCTCCGGTACTAAAATCCCTGTCTTACCGTCTTGTATGATTTGACTATTGCTAGAAGAATTAAAGGCAACGGAGGGTAGTGAACACAAACCAGCCTCGGCAAGAACATATCCAAAACCCTCCCAAAGTGAGGGTAATACAAAAATGTCACCCGAAAAATAAACGTCTTTTGGCCGTTCTATAAACCCCAAAAAAACAACACTATCGGCAACCCCCAAAGCTGCTGCTTTTTGCTTTAGTTCAGATTCTAAGGGGCCGCTTCCACCGATAATCAGCTTAAAATTAAATCGCCTTTTTTTAAGCTCTACAGCAAGGTCAATCAAAAAAGTCTGGTTTTTCTGTTGCACAAGCCTACCGAGATTACACAATACAAATTCATCCGCCAACCTTTTATAAATAATATTGGAAGGCTCTTCAAAAAACTTACCTGAATCAATCCCATTAGGGATTAGCTTAATTTTTCTTTTATCTACAAGATCCGCATTGTTGGCATTCAAAGAGTTTCCTGTTGCGGGAGAATTTACCAAAACTTGATGCACTACTTTTTGATACAAAAACCTATTCAATTTATTGTTCTTAATTGCAATATCGCTACCGCGTCTAAAAATCACTCTAGGTAGTTTTATGAGATGTGCCGCTAGCCCCGCACACTTAAGGTCTCGGGGAGAGTTCATAATTAGTCGCTCAACTTTAAACTGCTTAAAAAGTCGCGCAAGCATAAAAACAACAATAGGATTTAAAAAACTTAAATTTGAGACCCTGACTGTATGTACGGTAATACCTAGCTCCTTTGCTTTTCGGGCAAGTACGCTGTTTGGCGAAGCAACAAGCAGTACCTTTTCGCCTTTTTTATGAAAGTATGAGGCCACCTCAAGATGCCATTTTTCACCTCCTCCCCAAGCTTTTACAGTATTAAAAAAACAATAGTTCGTCATTGTATTTCTTTCAAGCTAAAGTTAACGAGTATTCTCTCTAATAAAACAATAAGTCTTTCTAATTTATACTAACAGATACATT
Organism: uncultured Flavobacteriales bacterium; assembly: GCA_913020765.1. GTDB lineage: Bacteria > Bacteroidota > Bacteroidia > Flavobacteriales_D > Crocinitomicaceae > UBA952. The sequence goes on from CAJWAO010000082.1 coordinate 3,824, forward strand.
AATTCAATCTATGTTCAGTTGCGTTTTGCAAGTAATATTAAAATTATAGTTATCTTGTGTCTTATATTTTAACCGTTTTCAAAATGTATTCCTTATGACCCATTCTTTTCGTTGTGATTGCCCTATTACTTCTGCTCTTGACGTTTTAGGGGACAAATGGACTTTGGTTATTGTTAAACAAATGCTCATTGACGGTAAAAAAACATTCAAGGAATTTGTTGAGTCGGAAGAAGCAATTGCGACGAACATTTTAACTGATCGGCTCAAAAAAATCGAAGAAAAAGGCATCATTAAAAGGTTAAGCCTACCAGAAAACAAAAAATCTAAACACTATCATTTAACTGAAAAAGGTTTAGGTTTGACACCTGTTATTTTAGAAATGGCCATTTGGAGCGATGGTAATCTTAGGGACCTGCATCCTGACCTGAGCACTGAAAACCCAATAGAGTACATAAAGCTCAACAAAGCATCCTTTGTAAATATTCTTCAGGAGCGATATAAAGAAAGAATAAGTCAAACCCAATATTAAATGGATACAGAACATTATAAAAAGCTCGAAAAAATGTATTTGGGCGCAAACGTGAACACAAAAGTATTTCATACCACAACTTGTGAAATTGGGTCAGAAAAAGCAACCATCACGATGGATGTTTCTGAAAATTATTTTCATGCGCTCGGCGCAATACACGGAACAGTATACTTTAAAATGCTAGATGACGCCGCATATTTTGCAGTGAGCTCTGTTGTAAAAGATTACTTTATGCTTACCTCCTCGTTCAACATAAACATTCTAAGACCAGTGTCTAAAGGAAAACTTACCGCTATTGGAAATGTCCGATATAAGTCCTCTAATCTCTTTTCTGCTGATGCTACTTTGTATAATCAAGATGGAAAAGAGGTGGCTTTTGGAACCGGAAACTTTGCGAAGAGTAAAATTCTTTTATCTGAAGAAGTGGGTTATAAATAGCCTTCGTTTAATCAGCTAGAATTTCATGCACGTTGTCCTTTATTTTTTGACTCAAACCATCTGTGGGAAGGTCATTGTCATCCATCCCGAATGGGTCCTCGATTTCCTCTGCTAAAATCTCCATGCTAACCAGAATATAGAAGACAAAAATAGAAACCAAAGACGAGTAATAGCCAAAGGAATTCACGAATGCAAGTGGAAGCGTCGTGACATATATAAAAATAAATTTCTTGAAGAAAATACTATATGAATAAGGAATAGGGGTGTTTTTAATCCGCTCACAAGCACCAATAATATCAGAAAATGTTTTCATGTTGGTGTCTACCACAATATATCCTTCTTCAGATAGAGCGCCATCCTTTTTTAAGCCTTCTAGTCTTTCATAAATTCGCTTGAGAATAAAATTGGGTTTGTGTTCATAGTTAGAGATTTCTTCTCGCTCCTTCTCGGTGAGGTCAAGCTGACTCAAATCAACGCCAGAACGAAGATGTTCCTTCATGGCAAATGGATAGTTTGAAATCATTCTTTTAAAGTATTTGCGGTCCTCTTTATTGGTGCAAACAGTATTGATTTTTAGCGACAAGTTTCTTGTGTTGTTTACAAGCTCTCCCCATTTCTTCCGGCCCTCCCACCAACGGTCATAAGCGGTATTTGTTCTAAAAACAAGAAGTAAGGAAAGGGCAAATCCGACCAAAGAATACACCTGCATTAAGCTATCAAAAGGCTCGGTGTTTTCTATATATTTGACCTCAAGGTGGGCGATGCCCAAGGTTAATAAACCTATCGCAATTAGTTCCTTCCAAAGCTTAGATAGGGTATCGCTTTGATTAAAAGAAACGATGTGCTTAAACCAAGTTTTAGGATTATACTTTATCATAAAAAATAATTTTGCTAAAAATACAAAAGATGATTCTTTGAACGGTGTTCAAGCGTGTTTTTGTAACTTCGAAACTCATAAGAAAATGAAATTACGTTCATGGAGAATTTGCAATTTCGGAAAGCAATCGCCAAAGACCTTCCCTTCATTTGGGAGATTTTAAAAAACGCTATTTCCAGAAGGAAAAAAGATGGGAGCAACCAATGGCAAGATGGCTACCCTAACCCAAACGTTATAGAAGCTGATCTTGCTAAAGGGTGTGGGTTCGTGCTTCTACATGGGGAAGCAATTGTTGGTTATTCCGCTATTCTTATAAACGACGAGCCGGAGTATACAAGGCTTGAGGGCCAGTGGCTTAGTGATGGTGACTTTGTTGTTTTCCACCGCGTTGCCATTTCACAGGAATACCTAGGTAAGGGGCTTGCTAAAAAAATGTTTTTATATATCGAAAACTTTGCAAGGCAACATAAGATTAATAGTGTGAAGGCGGATACCAACTTTGATAATCCGGCAATGCTTGCTCTTTTCGAGAAGCTCGGATACCATTATTGCGGACAGGTTTACTTTCGAGGAAGCCCGAGGAGGGCATACGAAAAATTGCTAAAGCCTTAAGAATTTTATTGCGCTCATGAAACAAGCTATCCTCAAAGCATTTGGAATACTTCCTCTCAAAATCAAGAGACTCAATGGGTATGAAAATGAAAACTACCTCGTCACAGCCAAGGATGCTCA
>CAJWAO010000083.1 GCA_913020765.1 uncultured Flavobacteriales bacterium
AGAAAGTAGGTGACCAGAATCGTTAAGCACACGATTAAAACTAGTCCTAAATTTGCCTTGTGGAAGAAGAAAAACGCTGGGTTCCATGCCACATTTAATAACCATTGAAAAAAATATAACGAGAGTATATGTCTTTTTTCAGTTTTTCTTTTAAACAGTAATGCCATGTAGATGGCAAAGCAAACCATAATTGCTGTCCAAGCGAATCCAAAAACCCATCCAGGAGGTGTCCAAGGTGCCTTATTTAATTCATCATACCAAACAGATCCTGCTCCACTACCGGCGAAAATACCTCCCAAGGCCAAAGCACTAAAATTAAAAAATAAAAAAACTAAGATTTTGAACCACATAGAAGTAAAATGAGGTTAAAGTAAAAAAAAAGCCCGTCAATTTAGACAGGCTTTTAAGAACATATGTTTGAAGTTGTACTAAATTATTTAGATACCACTCTTACATTTAATGCATTCAGTCCCTTAGGGCTTTCTTCAATTTCGAAGGTTACCTTGTCTCCTTCTTTGATTTCATCAATTAGTCCGTTCGCGTGCACAAACACGTCTTTTTCTCCATCATCTGGAACGATGAATCCAAAACCTTTTGAATTATTGAAGAATTTTACTGTTCCGTTATTCATATTTAAATATTTTAATAGGTGCAAATGTAACTTAATATTATGAGTGTACCTAAAATTGATAAAAATTCCACAATATTTTTTTTGACCTCAAAAATCGAATACCAATTTTTATAAATATCTGATTATTCGATAATTTTAACGGATGATTTTTTTGTCTGAAAGATTAGTTTTTCCCGATATACATAATGCAGACCCGAATGGGGTTTTGGCTGTGGGAGGGGATTTATCTATTGAACGTTTAACGCTCGCCTACAGGAATGGAATTTTTCCATGGTACGCTGAAGGTGAGCCGATAGTTTGGTACAGTCCCGATCCACGCATGGTACTCTATCCTGATGACCTTCGTGTTTCTAGAAGTATGCATCAATTCATCAATTCTAAAAAACATAGGGTAACATTCAATACGGCTTTTGCGTCAGTAATTTCCAACTGTAAATCTATTGATAGGTCCAAACAAGGGCAATCTGGTACATGGATTACAACAGAGATGCAAGATGCATACATCGATTTACATAAATGTGGATTGGCCAAATCTGTTGAGGTTTGGAAAGATAATGAGCTTGTAGGTGGACTCTATGGTGTTGAGGTAGGGAACATTTTTTGTGGTGAAAGCATGTTTTCTAAAATAAGTAATGCCTCTAAACTGGCCTTTATTGCCTTGGTCCGACAAAATAAGTATGCCCTCATTGATTGTCAGGTTTACAATTCTCATCTAGCAAGTCTGGGGGCCAAAGAGATTGAAAGGAACGTGTTCGTGGATTATTTACCAAAGTAAATTTATTTACAGATGTAATGCGACATTACTGTCGGCCACACAAAACATGATGAATTTTGAACTTTTATGTGGCTGAGCTGGTTTTACATAAACAATTTTAAATTAATGCTCAGTTACTCTGTATTCCCGAAAGAAAATTCTACTAAATGGGTCACCTTTATCCACGGTGCAGGGGGAAGCAGCTCCATTTGGTTTCGCCAAGTAAAAGCTTTCAAAGAGGAATTCAATGTTTTGCTCATAGATCTTCGAGGGCATGGAAATAGTAAAATAAGGTCAAAAGATACTAATAAGCAAGAATATACCTTTGCCTTTATCGCGAATGATATTGTGGAGGTTCTCAAGCACCTTGAAATCCAAAAATCACATTTTATAGGTATTTCCTTAGGTACGATTTTAATTAGAGATTTAGCAGAAAGACATCCTGAACTTGTCGAGACCATGGTGCTTGGAGGTGCGGTTCTTAAATTAAATGTGCGCTCTAAGCTACTGATGGGCTTTGGCAATATTTTTAAGTCAATCATACCGTACATTTTTCTATACAAGTTATTCGCCTTCATAATTATGCCTAAAAAAAATCACAAAGAATCCAGACTCCTATTTGTCAAGGAGGCCAAGAAGCTTTACCAAAAAGAGTTTTTGAAATGGTATAGCTTGACAGCCCAGCTCAATCCGCTCTTGCGTTTCTTCAGACTTAATGAGACAAATATTCCCACGCTTTATGTCATGGGTGAGCAGGATCACTTATTTTTACCATCAATAAGAAAAGTGATTTCAGGACATCTAAATGCCCAGCTTCATGTGATAAAAAACTGTGGTCACGTGGTGAACGTGGAAGAGCCAGTTGAATTCAATGAGCACGTTATATCTTTTCTAAAGCTTCAGGAAAAAAGAACTATTCATTAAGAATTTCAAGAACGCTAGGAAGCATTTCCTCTACCCATTGACCATATTGCATCCCGCTAGGGTGTAGGCTATCTGTTGCTAGTGCATTATTAGAATCTCCCAATCTTCTTGATATTTCAGTGATGTTTATAAATGGAATTTGTAATACTTGGCATTTTGACGATGCGTATTCATTATATTCATCAAGCTCTGAAGCAATTTTCTCGCTATTGTTACTTCCGAAAGGTGTTACGCCATAATCAGGAATAGAAACCACAAATATTCGATTTTCACCCACAAGCTCAATCGCCTCATTGATAAGAAGGTCAAATTCTTTTGTATAAGTTTCGAAGGGTTTTTTTGAATACTGATTGTTCACACCAATTAGGAGAGAAACCAAATTATAATTCTTTAAACTAGCGTCTGCAAGCGCATTTAATAGGTCAGTCGTTTCCCATCCATTTCGGGCAATGATATCGTTTTTATCGACGGCGAAACCCGTCTCTCTGAGTTTTGTTCCGAGCTGAATGGGCCAGCATTCGCCCTTATCGACACCTTGACCAATGGTGTAAGAATCGCCCAATGCCAGGTATCTGACAGATGCTAGTTCTGATTTATTTTTAGTGCCATTATTACAGGAGCACAATGCAATGAAAACACCTGAAAAAACTACAATAAATTTTATGAGTTTCATGTCATGACTTCGTTTTTGATTGCGAAAATCTCCATTTATATCTAGTGTGTAGCGCTCACTACAAATTATATGCGATAATGAATCCAATGATCAAACCCTTAAAGAAAGAAATCCAGGTAATTTGATAATAATCTAGTCCAGATTTAGAAATGCGATCCGATAAATAATTTCTATGCCATTTGAAGAACCTCCTCATTCTGCCTTCTTTATTTTTTCAAAACGAAGTTTAATGCACGCAGCTCCAGTCCTGGTATTGTTGCTTTGTGTACCTTCTTTTCATTTTCAAATACACCAGTAAATGGTGCTCCTATCGTTGGTTTAAACTGTATTTCAAGTGAGCTTTCATCAACAATTGCTTCTCCTTTTTGATAGGCCAAAACTTCATTTTTTTTATCAGGGGTTGCACGTTCTGCAACTAGCTTGTATTTTAGGTCCTTTCCCTCATAGAAAAAAGCAGTATACAAATAGTCAATGTCCTTGATATCGATGTCCATTACGCTGCCTTCTCCCGCTTTGAAATCAGTTGAATAATAAAACGAAGCTTTCTCTTTCTTTTCCTTGCTCCATTTTTGGCAAGAAGAAATGCTTATCAAAGCAGCAAATGCAAATAAAACGGTTAAAGTTCTCATAGTCATAAATTTACAGTTTCTAAGTTAGCGTTTTTATTTCTTCGGCACCAGTTGTATCCAACCAAAGAATTTTTGGCGATTTACTTTACTCAATTACAAGCTTTTGTATTTGCTCATATTCCTCAGTTTCAATGATTACCTGATAAAGTCCGGAAGGATATCTTGACGCATTGATAAAAAAGTTCTTTTCCCCCATTGGTACCTCTCCGTTGAATATTTCTTTCACCAGCAAACCTTGTAGATTGAACATTTCAATTTTGACTTTTTGATTCCGCTTGCTACTGATTGGAATAACGGTAATCGCTTTTGCTGGATTCGGATAAATTTTATTCAATTGAATATCTGCGCTCTGGTGTAAAGAAGCAGTTCCTGAATCAGTTACTTTAAACTCATGAGTACCCAACGGAGCAGGGAAGGGGTGGGTACCTTGTTTACCATTCTCAGCTGTGCCCTCAATGTAATAATAAACAGTTGTTTCCAGTGGTTGTGCTGGAATGCTCGTAGACCATTCATTTCCGTTGGTATTAGACATGGTGATTTCTGTATACTCATCTGAAGGGTCCGTTTTATAAAAGAGCGATGCCTCAGCAATGCCATTTCTGTGCAAAATAGTTGCTGTTGCCAAATAATCATTTTCTGTGTCGGCAGTATTTTCAAGTTTTTTATGCGAGATATAAAGTGGCTCATTTACCCCGACTGTATGCGTGATGCAGTGAATTCCACCTCCGTTTGAGATGAGGTTCTGACCAGAGTTGTCAATGTCAATAGGCACAATTGTGTAACCTGGCAGGTTTTCCTCTAAAATTCGAATGGCAATTGTATCGTATTCTTGTCTATAGGTTGGAAGTAAGATAGTATTGTTTACAAATGTCATATTGGTAAATGTTCTGTAGTATGCATTGGGTGGGAAATTCCCATTTGTTGCAGAGGGCTGAGGAATACGCACAACTTTAAATGGTGTTCCAAATTTTGTATTGAAATTACTAAGGACATACTGAATGTTGGCCTCAATTTGTGGTCCGTCTGAGGTACCTTGGGGATATTCTCCGACCAATAAGGTCTCTTCGTCAAGTAATTTCATGTGCATATCGATGTGATGAATATCATCATAAGGAAGCTCTGTCATTTTGATATAGGCCTCAATGCCCATCCAATCTTGAAAAATTTCATCTAATTCTGCCTCCGTGTGATTGGGATACGACAAAGAGCCGTAATCTCCATTGCCGTCATTTTCGTTGAGTACTAAGTTAGAAGAGAAGGCGATTTCATCACCATCGGACATCCAATTACCGCCTGTAGACATTATCTTGTTTGGGTTTGCTGTGGTGGAGTAAACATCCATTCCCAGGTAATCACCGTAGGCATCTGGAATTACGTCATCAGAAGGTCTTGGCCTGTTGTAGATCCAATCTACGAGAAAAACGTCCTCCACCATATTTGCATAACATGTGTTTCCGCCATAATCCCGAATCCATATTGAATTAAATGGCGCTTCAATGTAATCGATATTTACATCGGGAACTCCCTGACCATTGAGGTAAGCTTTAACCTGATTCGAGTCTGAACAATGAATGATCACCCTGCATTCCTCTTGGGCTGCATCTACAATTTTTCTTTGTATGCTGTTGTACTGATTTGTCCAGGTTATAACAAGGGCCTGAACCTCTTCCCATTCGGCTGCAGTTCGGATGTTATCGAAGGGTGGCGGTGTGCTGATCCCTTTGCTATCAAAAGATGACAGATAGGCGTCCATCAAGGTTTTTTCATCATCAGTAAGGTACTTGGGGAGCACATCTTTTTGCGAAAATAAATTAGTGTGTAGGAAGATTAAAAATAATGTAAGGAGGAGTGCGTTGATTTTTTTCAAAGTATGGTTTTTAATATCGTTAAATTTAAGAAAAGAGATGCTCAAATCATAAATATCCGACCATACATTATAATCATTCTAGCAAAGTTGCAAGAAGGGTGTAATATCTTTGGGCGATAAAGTCAGCTCCTGCCACATTATAATGAACATCATCTGCTAGATATGCATCGCTGAAACCTGTTGACATGTCTACCTCGACCACCAAAGAATTGGTAGCGCTTTGTTCTTCGCAAATTGTCACAACTCCCTGATGAAGTTGCTGAAAATAGGTCGTCAATTCGGGTGTCATCATATTGGAATGTCCAGGGGCCATTAGCTCTATGATGATCGTAATATTGGGGTTGGCATTTTGAAGTAGATCAATGATGCTATTTATATTCTCAATTGCCTCATCATACGGCAAGCCAAGTAGGGCATCATTACCACCAGGAGAGCTAAATAAAACGATATCTGGTGCTCCGGTTTCTTCTAGGTTATTTGGAAGGGCTTGCAAGATTTCGGCCGATGTCCATCCTCCGTTTCCTTCATGATCGATGTCAAAATCGAGGGAATTAAAACTGGGGTAGTTGGCCTCATCTGACTGTGTGCCAATGAAGTCAAAGGTCCATCCATTTTCCGTTAGGTCTTTCCAAAGCTCGTAACGAAAACTTTCATATTCGGGTCGGTTTCCCTCCACACGAGATGCGCCGAGGGGCAGTATTTTATTGATTGAGGTGCTGATGGGTTTCGTTTCCTGTCCTTCCTCCTTGTTGCAGGATAGAGCAATAAAAGCGATACATATCACTATTCCGAATACCTGGTTTTTTTGAGTTTTTTTCATTTGCACGATGAATCTTTTCATTGAAACGGTTTAAATACGCTTTGTTACGCTTCGAACGTTTTGGCTAAAAAGCG
>CAJWAO010000084.1 GCA_913020765.1 uncultured Flavobacteriales bacterium
GGACCAACTTGATCAAAAGTCGCATCCAATAAAGGATTAATTATTATTTCCATCGTCACTATTTCTGCACACTGTTCAGCATTAGGCGTAAAAGTGTAGGTTGTCGTAATAGCGGCATTTTCCTGAGGGGACCAAGTCCCTTCAATACCATTTAGGCTGGTTTGAGGAAGAACAAAACTACTGTCTTGGCAGAGTGGAGCAACAGGCTCAAAATCTGGTGTAGATATTTGGGGAGCCTCTATTACATGACTTAGCGTAGAAGAACATCCTGAATTATCAGCTACAATAATTTCATAGCTTCCTTGGCTTAAAGCATTGAATTCGCCAGTATTTTGAGGTAAAGAGTTATTTATACTATAGGTATACGGTAGAACACCGCCGACGGCAACTACATTGATACTTCCGTCACCAACACCTGGACAAGATTCATCTATCGTATCGAGTATGGTTGCAGTGAAAGAGGTGTCCGCAATGAAAGATGAATAAGTGGTTGAACAACCTGTTGCGTCCTGAATGTAAAAAGTATAAGTGCCAGATGCTAAATTCGAAAACAAGCCGCTGGACACAAAATTCAAATTATCCAAAGAATAAGAAAAAGGTGAAGGGCCACCAGAGGCATTTATTTCTATGCTACCATTCGACTGCCCACAAGTAGCGGAGATATTATCGAGTTCAGTTACCAAAAGATCACTAGGCTCGGCAGTAATAATTACATCATCTGATTCTGTAATGACCAATCCATCACATCGCGTATAGGTAATTTCGGCTTGATAGGTTGTTGTAATGTCTGGGCAGACTGTAAGATTCGCATCGGTTCCTAGGACATTAGAGTTATCGTCTGTCCATTGAATTGTATAAATTGGATTACCGCTTGGTTTAAACCGCCAAGCCTCGGGAGTGGTAACAGTCCATGTAGGATTTGAGTTTCTATTTGGAGCAGTTATACCTTGTGTGCCCATCATATTTTGTATGCCAATTATGGCTCTTCCGCCGTTCCATGTATTACATATGGGCTTGGACTCCACATAGACATCTATAAAATTTGACGTTTCTGAAAGCACAATCATATGGCGGCTTTGAATTGAGTTACATTGAAAGTGACAGATAGAATTAAATGAAACAATAAATTTTCGGCAAGGTGAAGTACCAGTTAAATACCATTTTATATTACCGCAAACTGATGGATCTATATCATGGTATACTCCGTAAATGTTACCCATATTGACAAGATTAGGAGAGGGGCAGTTGGCGTTAAAGCCCCAGGGACAATACCCTCCACTATTTGCAGTATTGAGGTTTAGATTGCCATTTGAACCAATTATAATTGAGTTGTAGACATTTCCAAAGAAGCAAAAAGGAAATGGGAGATTGATGGTTCCACTCCATGCGTCGTCAATATTCACAGAGACCGCATTTCCACCAACTTCATCGTAGTTTATCGGAGGATTGTGAGGTATCGATTCGACCTCATATGAGGTCGTCTCCCTTATATCCGTATAATTTGCTTGAAGGTTTACACAAGGATTATTACAATCAATTGACTGAGGTGATCCAGCATCTACAGGAAAGCACTGCGAGAAACCTGAACCAGCAAATAAAATTAACCAGAAGAGGATTATTATCCTTTCTTTCATACGCTTAACATTAGAAATTTAAAAGGCTCAGCAAATTCAGCAGAGGCACCGGTCTATAATACCTTTAGTGCAAAGATGAAATGTGATACAAATAAACTCCATCACCAACCCAATAATGAAAAAACCATGATTAAAACATAAGATAAACGGCCTCCAATTGTGTCTACTCGTTTCCTCATTAAAAGGTAAATTTAAACTCAAAACATCAGAACCATTGAATATCAATCTATTCGATTTTTTTAAAGAAATAAGCACACGATTACTTTGACAAAAATGGCTCTTCATCCAAAGATAGAGGAATATTTCCAAAAAAAATAACAATTCAATTTCGATATAAAAACTGATGCGAAGAACCAGAGAATCGAATCGTTTCCTTAATTTTAAAATATGTTCTTAGAACGCATCCATTTGATTCAATTTAAGAATCACCAAAGCACCGAAGTAAAGTTCATAAATGGACTGAATGCTTTTATTGGCAGTAACGGAAGCGGAAAAACAAATGTGTTGGATGCCATCCACTACATGAGCATGTGCAAAAGCTATCTTAATCCCATTGATAAACAAAATGTGATGTTTGATAGTGCTTTTTTTCATATCAATGGTACATGGAATACGAACAATCATCCCAATCAAGTTTCTTGCTCCTATAAGTTGGGGGCTAAAAAGAAAATAAAGCTTAATAAAAAAGAATATGAAAAGCTCGCTGACCACATTGGGAAATTTCCTGTTGTCTTTATTTCTCCTTATGACGGCGATTTAATTAACGAAGGTAGTGAGCTTCGCAGGAAATGGATGGACGGTATCATTTCACAAGTCGATCCGATATATCTGAATACAATTCAGTCCTATCAGAAAGTTTTATCGCAAAGAAATGCATTGCTAAAGAACATGGGTGAGCATCGACTTTTTGACCTTGAATCCATAGAAGTTTGGGATAAACAAATGGTAAAACTAGGTGTACTTATCCATGAAAAAAGAAAAAGCTTTCTCAGCTCTTTTATCCCGGTTTTTCAAAATTTTTACCATGAAATAGGCGATGAAAATGAGCAGGTTTCCATTGACTACAAATCTCAGCTAAACAATGAAGATTTTGCCAAACTACTAATCGAATACCATAAAAAGGATAGTTACGCACAATATTCAAATGTCGGGACACATAAAGACGACCTTATTTTTAATATTACGGATTACCCTATTAAAAAATTTGGTTCCCAGGGTCAGCAAAAGTCCTTTATCATCGCATTACGTTTGGCGCAATTCGATTGGTTGAAAGTCCAAAAAAAAACCAATCCTATTTTACTTTTAGATGACATATTCGATAAACTTGATGCAAAACGTGTTCAAAAATTAGTCACACTTGTTACCCAAGATTATTTTGGACAGGTCATGGTTTCTGATACTGATGAAGACCGCATGAAAGCGCTGCTAAATTCATTGAACGTACCGTCAAAATTATTTGAGGTCGTAAAAGGGGACGTTACTGAAATTTCTCGTTAAATTTAACTTATGGTTTACAATCCAGATAATCGAAGAGCGCGAAAAGAACAGCCACTTGGCGATATTATTGAAAAGCTAATGAAGGCCTATCGTTTGGACGATAAAATGAAAGAGTATGACCTGAATGATGCTTGGCCAGAGCTAATGGGAAAGGCCGTTGCACACAGAACCAAAAGCATCAAGATTAAGAACAAAAAACTTCATCTTAAAATAGACTCTTCGGTGATGCGCGAAGAACTGCATGTAGGGAAAAAAGTCATTATAGAACGGGTCAATCAATTTATGAAAAAAGAGGTGATCAATGATGTTTGGTTCTCCTAAAGCCCAACCTTATTAAATTCCTGATACATCGAATCAATATCGAACATTAGTTTTCCGATATTGGTCTTGCCTAAATGCTTTATTTCAGAATCCTTCTCAATTAAATACGTGTTTTGAATATTTTTAAGGCTTGAGGATTCGATATCAATCTTAGCCGGACCAAACTCAGGTTTCTTTCGGTAAGCAGCAAATGCAAAATCACAAGACTCAAGGCTTGTATTCTTGATGCTAATCACAGATTTATCCTTTGAAGCAATACCAATAGACGCGCTTTTTATACTGCAATTCTGAATATTCAATACAGAGCGCTCACCTCCTGAAATACCTTTGTCTCCCGAGTCAAATATCTCACAAGACTCGATATCAATTTCACTTCCCGAAAAATCAATGCAGTCGTTTCCTGTGGCTCGGAATATTGAGTTTTTCAATTGTCCCGTACAAAAATCGGCATCAAAACCATCAGAGTAGGTTTGGTCAATAAGAATACCATCCATATCAAAGTGACATCGTATTAAATTTAGAGCATCCTCACTTCTTGCATTCTTAAAGGAGCAATTCCTGAGACTGACCTGACCTTCATAAATGGTAACTCCTCCGGTCAAGGTCCAAGTTTTTGTATTGGCATCTGTTAGGTTGGTGCATATTACATAATTCATTTGAATAGAGTCTCCATTTGGAAATAAGACAAGCCCCCCTCCTTTCGTCCCAATTCCATTAATTCGGATCGGATTTTCTTTTACACCGAGCATTTTAACTGGACCATAGCAAACAAATCGTGCACCATTCTTAAGAGAAATATTGACACCTTCTTCGATAATTAATTGCTTATCTCTAGGAATAAATAGAGTTTCCGTGAAAATATATGCTTCATTGGCTTTAAAGCGGACCTCATTATCATTTGAAATAAATTGACTTCCTCTGAAGTCCATTATAGATTTATAAGTCACCGGAGGAAAAGGGCTTACTTTAAAAGAGAGCAGTGAATCTCCTGTAATCTTCGTTTTGTAATAAACATTTCGAGGTCTAAATGGAAAAGATACTTCCTTTTTAACGGATTCGTTAACATAGGCAGCCAAGGTGAATTTTTTATCTAATGGAAAAATAAAATCCTTATTGGCCCTTGTAGAATAACCAACAACCTCTATTGGCGACAGTAAGTAATTTTCAAAACAGAATATTCCTGAGGAAGAATCAGCCTCAACCGTATATACCTTCATGGCTACCTCGTCAAATACTACATTCTGAGGAGTATTTTCGTACCGTTTATTTCGAGAAATCTTCCGTGATGTTAATGGCTGCTTTTCATATTTCTTTACTTTTTCTCTGACATTATACTGATTGAGAAGAAAGTAATCCTTATCCAATGAATAAAAAGGATATTCATGCTTTAACAGAGACTCGAAATAACAAATGTCCTGTTCAAGGTCTTTAAAAGTATCCTTCATGTAATCTTCTGATGAGAATCGCTTCAAATACTTAATGTACAATTGATTGAATTCTTGGTTTAAAAAAAGTGCATCAAAACTCGAGAAATCATCTTCTTCGCGCCACCTTGGCGCAATTCCAAGTAACTCATAGTGTATCGATGGTTGACCAGAAAAGCAGTCGTATGCCACAGGTTCAAGAACGCCATTTACAGGATTCAGATAATTTCGCTGATTGTGCCATATTAGGCCATGCGTTGCATTCATTACATCACATAAGGCTATGAAGCGAGCCATCTTATCAAGATCTAAATATTCCTGAAATGCAGTGTCGAGATTTCTAAATCGTGACATATGACTTTGAGCTAAAATAAATTGGTTCAAAAGTGTAGGATTTTTTCTCGTTCTTTTTTTGCCGAATGGTAAAATCTCTGCTGACTCGAGATAGGGGAATTTCTTAAAGCCTTGCTGATATTTTTGTTGATCGTAATACCCTTGCCAAACACCACTTTCGTCAAATTTAACGATTGGACCCTCTCGTCGTTTCCGGTGTTCCAAAAGACGCTTATCAAAATGTTCTTCTAATGCATAAACTCCCCTATTCACGCCATTAATGTATACGACTTTAAACTGATATCGAGTCGTTAAAACGTCCTCCTTCTCAAAAAGCTTATGACCAAACCACTCCATCATGAAAGATCGGGTGCGAGGATCCTGAATGGAAAACTTTTTCATCCCATGGTAGGCATTGCTGCCCTTAAACTTGATTCGAAAAGACCACTTTTCGCCATCCAAATGATCTACCCAGTCTCCCTTTAATCTCAAAGAAACTGGAACCGGAATACCGTCTAACTCAACCGAGGCTTTGAAATAGATTTTTAAATCGGAAGTTATTACTTCTTGACTTAGCGCACGGCTTCTAAACTCAGTAATGCTGTCCAGAGCGCTTTGAGGAATATTAATCCTCAAAATATCTTTTTCTGCAATTCCCTCGGGCTTCTTATTATTTCTAAAGCAATCAATTGATAAATCATCTAGGTAGGCATTTTCTTTGAGTGGATTCCAAAGGTATACAGTGACATATTCATAATCGCGTTTTGCAACAAAGCTACATTTAACCAACTCCCACTCTACTTTTTCTTCGAGCGAAATTTCATTGCTTTCATATTGTACCTCATCCTTTGAGGCAATAACGAGTTTGCCTCGAGCACTACCTTTCTTTCTATATACAGAGGCATAAATAACATCTCCCTGCTTGATTGAATCGATACGTAAAGACGGGCCATATTGTTGAGCTTTGTTTAATTTAAACCCATAGTCCCCTGTTCGACTGTAATCATCCGTTCTACATTTCGCATTGAATAAATATTGATTTCCCTCTTGAAATTTTTGCCCAGAAATGGTTTCGCCGCTACAAA
>CAJWAO010000085.1 GCA_913020765.1 uncultured Flavobacteriales bacterium
GTACCCGAGGCCGGGATCGAACCGGCACTCCCGAAAGAACAGGATTTTGAATCCAGCGCGTCTACCAGTTCCGCCACTCGGGCCTATCCAATGGGACGACAAAAATAGGGATTTTTTAATACTAAAAAAGGGCTTGGCTTAAATTTCGCTCTCTTCAATCATTTTGATGGCCTCTTCAACCGTTAAAGCATCTTTAATGTCAAAGTCACCCGAGGCCGTGCGGCGCAATTCAACAAGTGTTCCTCCACTCTTTAGCGCCTTGCCAAAGTCTGCAGCAATCGAACGAATGTACGTTCCTTTAGAGCATTTGATAGAGAAGTGAAGCTCAGGCAATGCACTGGTATCAAGTGTAAAGTCAAAAACCTCAATTTGATTTTTCTTAAGCTCAACTACTTCCCCTTTTCGTGCAAATTCATAGGCGCGCTTGCCGTCAATTTGTTTGGCAGAAAAAATGGGGGGTGTCTGTAATTGTTTGCCCATAAAAGATTGACGCACCTTATCAATTAGATCGTCTGTTATGTGTTCTGTGGGAAACTCAGCATCATATTCTGTTTCCAAATCATAAGAAGGCGTGGTCTTTCCAAGAAGAATCGTGCCTGTATAGGTCTTGTGGTCTGCTGTAAGTCCTTCAATCTTTTTGGTGAATTTTCCAGTACACAAAACCAAGAGTCCTGTTGCCAAGGGATCTAAGGTTCCTGCATGGCCCACCTTTATTTTTTTAACTTTAAGCTTGTTTTTGATTTGCCAGCGAAGCTTGTTGACGACATCAAAAGAGCTCCATGTTTTTGGTTTATCGATTAGAAGCGTATAGCCTTCCTGAAATTGACTTGCTTTCACGCCATCTCAAGATTTACACCTGCGGCCATTAAAATGAGGATCAACCCGCCAAGTAAAATGCGGTAATAACCAAAGACCTTAAATCCATTTTTATTGAGGAATGAAATAAAGGATTTAATGGCGAAATAAGCCACAATAAAGGCAATCACATTTCCCATCAAAAGAATGACCCATTCATTATTTGTGGACTCGATTAGCAGCTCTTTTTCATCCCACATAGATTTTACAGTAGCTGCAAACATGGTGGGAACAGCCAAGAAAAATGAAAATTCTGCAGCGGCCTTTCGAGTAAGCTTTTGAGACATCCCTCCAATAATGGTTGCTGCTGAACGAGAGACTCCAGGAATCATAGCGATGGTCTGTAATGTTCCTATGATGAATGCTGTTTTAAAAGACACCTCCTCAGTTCCCTCCGTTTCATTTTTAGCAAAGTACTTGTCTACAAAAAGTAGTATAATCCCACCAACCAAGAGCGAAATAGCAACCACCACAACCTCCTCAAGCAGCGCATCAACATATCCCTTGAGCGACAATCCGATGATGCCCGTTGGAATAAAGGCCACCATCAGCAAAAGATAAAAATTTATAGACTTTATGAACTTCTTAAAGTACACCAATACTACAGAAAGAATGGCACCAAATTGAATGGCCACGGTAAAAAGCTTCACAAAGGAATCTGAGGCATTGCCCATAAAAGTAGATGCAATAATCATGTGTCCTGTTGACGAAACGGGCAGAAACTCAGTGAGCCCTTCGATAATCGCTAAAATAATGGCCTCTAAAAAACTCATAATAAAAAATAAAAAGGATTAGTCCTCAGACTTTGCTTTTTTATTGGGCTTCATAATTGAGTACAATATGAAGATATAGCCGAGCACAATAAGTATCGGCGCAACAGTAATACGCAAATGACTAAAAAGCTCTGATGCATTGAATTCGTCTAAGCTTTCTGCACCTCCACCAATCATTAGAATAAATCCAATCACATTTAATGCTAAACCAATATAAAGCAAGCGATAATTGTCTTTGTTAAAGCCAAAGTGAGAGATTGCGTCTTTTTGCGTTTCAGATGCCTGTGAATTTTTCATATTATGAATATAAATCGTCTATGCTCATGCGAAGATACTTGTTTAAAGCAAACCAAGTAGACAATACGGTCATAAAAATCCCTAAAGAAAGTAACGCGACTGCCAACATAATAAAAGATTCTTGGCTAAAAGTGATTTCGAAGGTGTCAAAAATATTATTTGAAGTATAAAAGACAACAACCAAAAGAAACATGCCGAAAATAGCTGAAAGTACCCCTTGAATAATTGCTTGGATGATAAAGGGCCTACGTATAAAACCTCCTTTTGCTCCGACCAATTGCATGGTTTTAATGGTAAATCGTTTTGCATACAGCGCCAAGCGAATCGTATTGTTGATCATAGCGACTGCAATGACCACTAAAAGTAAAGCAACACCTAATAAAAGATAGATAAACTGCTGAAAACCAATATTGACATCCTCCAAACTAGCTTCGCTGTAGCTTACTTCTGAAATAGAACCTGGGAAATTTGCATTTAACTTTTCATCAATCAGAAGCATCCCTTTTTTATTCGCGAATTTTGCTTTTGGCTTGAAAACAATCGTTGGTGGGATTGGGTTTTCTCCGTCTAAAATGGCCAGCATCTCCTCTTTGCCAGTACCGACGCCCTCAAATTCTTGCATTGCACGCTCAGGAGAAACAAAATATACCTCACTAAATTCCGACCATTGCTGCAGCTCAATTTCAATAAGCTTAATGTCTGTCTCGTTTAATTCGCTGCTAAAAAACAAATCTACCTGTACATCCTCTTTCACCTGTTTTTCAAGACCTCGAATACCCAGAACACCACCTAAAATTAACCCAATCATAAAGAGGACAAGAGATATTCCTACTATGGTAGAGGCATAGCTTGTTCTGACACCCCTTCTACTATATTTATTGATGTTGGCTGACACAATACGAAAATAGAGAATATCTCGCCGTTATTTTTTTTGAAATAAAAAAAGAATTGAACCCCTAAATGTTTATTTCACCGCTGCGCCATGACGACGTGCCTTGAAATAATGATAGATGCCTATAATTGGAATAAGCAGGCCAAAGTTATAGAAGATATCCTCGACAGGAATTGTAACAATACGCAGCCCAATGATGTGCGCCTCATTATACCAGACAATTGGTGATGGTGTTGTCGCACCTGTGAGCACCCCATTGACGATTAAAAATGGAAGCATTGCCACCAAAAAAGCAAAAATGGCTCTAGGGTACCAAATATACTTCCCACGAATACAGAAAACGGCGCAAAGTACAGCAAAAGAGCAGGCCGACATGGTATACCAATTGTTCAAATTTAATAGAGACATTAGAATCCCCGAAACGACGAATAGGCTTGAAAATATACGAGTAATAGTGTCTAAAGAAATATTCGGAAAATAAGCAATAAGCACTTCATAAATAAATACACAGCAATAAGGAATCAAGAAAAAAAATAGCACCTCCTCAAGAGGTAGGCTCCCCATGTAAAACCCCTGAAGATACGTTTGATTGAATCCCCATATGTCATTAACAGTAAAAAATTCGTCCCATATTAAAAAGGGAATGGCAACTAGGAGCACTGCTGGAATTAAGAAGCGTATATTTTTGTAGAAAGCTACTTTTTTATCAAAGCTCAAAACAAAACAAGAGCCGAAAGAAACGAGCATCAAAATCAAATAGAGGCTCATTTTTTCTTTGCCCTTCTTTTGTAGGTTTTTTTGGCCTCTACATAGTACTTCCAGGGAACAATAAGCATTCCAAAACATTCACCGTCTTCCTTATCGCGATACTTATGGTGAACTTTGTGTGCTTTTCGGATTGCATAAAAATAAGGGTGATCCACGTCTTTGAGCCACTTGAAACGACGATGTATGTATACATCATGAATTAAAAAATAGGCAATACCATAAACCAAAATACCTAACCCAATCCATACCGCTATGGGCTTTTGATACATTGAACCGAGCATGATTAATAACCAAGAGGGAATCGCGTAAATTAAGAAGAAAACATCATTCCGCTCAAAAAATCCTGGCTCTGATTGATGATGGTCTCTGTGAAAAAACCACATGCTCCCATGCATTAAGTACTTATGGGTAAACCATGCCATAAACTCCATTCCGAAGAAAGAAACAAGCAATACAGAAGGACCCAATAAATACATCATGAACATAAATTTAATAAAGAAAAAAACAATGCCATCAAGATAAACACTAAGTTAAAGACTTTGTTCGATTCCAAAAAACCTCCTCTTTTAATGATCAACTGAAGAAGTAGAGCAATCGCAAACCAGCAGATATAATTCCAAATCGGAACTACATCCGCATTCCAAGTCCAAAAGCCGCAAGAAATGGCAACAGGTTCCATTATGTAATCCATCCCGAGCATGAGTATTGCTGAAGGTAGCACTGGATACCTTCTAAAAGGTTTAAACTGACACACGCACGAGGCACAGCTCACCGCAAGTACCCCCCAAAGCAAACCGATGACTATGGGCACACCTAATAATTTAAACCCAAGATTGGCACCATAGCTGTAATCACCAAATAAAACACCTGTTTGGACACCGATTACCTCTGCCGAAAACCCTACACCAAAAGCAATCGATAGGAAAAGTAAATTATTGAAAATAGATTTACTCGAAAGCACAACTCCAACGGTGGTAATGTACAGTATAGTTCCTGATATCGGTAGTAAAATATCTCTTAAATCAAAAAGGCAAAAACCTGATATTCCAACACCATATAGTATGATTAGTACAATCATAATGACTAAATCTTTGGACAATGTTCTCCCCATCACTTTAATCATAGCACCTCCCTTCAATTGCATTGTTGATACAGTCTTCTAAAGAAAAAAAAGAATAATTGAACCGATCCTTTACCTTTTGATTGCTGTACGAAACCTCCTTATACGAGGACTGTATACTTTCAATAGTCAAGGGACTTTTTATACCAAAAAACCGCAAACTGTGTTCTAATAAAAATGCTATCGCCTGGGCAATAGGTGCATTCAATTTATATTTGGGGGATCGTGTTTTTAAACGTTTGGTAATGTGCGTAAAAAGATCTTTAAAGGAGACATTTTCACCGATTAATAGATATTTCTCCTCACTTTCTTGTGCCTCAGACAATAGAATCAAAACATTTGCCACATCTCGAGCGTCTACGATTGCGTTGCTTCCTGTGGTGTAAAATGACAAACCTTTTTTTGCAGCCCTAAGGATTGTTAAGGATCCTTTTTCCCAATCACCAGGACCCAAAATGACGCATGGATTTACTATTGAAACTTTTAAGCCTTCTGCGGCACCGCGAAACACTTCTTTTTCAGCACTGTATTTAGACACTGAATACCCGCTAACATCCGCACCAGGTTTCCACTTTGTTTCTTCAGTAGTTAACCCTATTGATTTTCCTAATGCAGCAGTTGAGCTCACATAGCAGAGTTTGCCAACATTATTTCGGAGACAGGCATTAACCACATTGGCCGTACCATTCCGGTTTACCTTCATACAGGTATGAAAATCGGCTTTTAAGAAAGTGACTATGGCTGCACAATGGTAAACAACGTCTACATCTTTTGTTGCATTCTCTATTATGCTAAGATCCAGAATATCGCCTTTGACCCATTGAATATTTTCAGTTGTATATCGTGTGTTGTTTTTTTGGTTGTAATGTGCGAATAGGTTCTCTATCGTACGAAGACTATCCTCCGTCCTATACATAGCTCGAATTTTCTCCCCTTTTTCAGCCAGGGCATAAAGAAGGTGGCTTCCAACCAATCCCGAAGAACCTGTTACAAAAATCACACTGCAAAATTAAAATAGAATGGTCACCTAGGCCAATTTTCCTTCCAGAATGTTATTGTACTTTTCCAAAAGCTCTAGGTACTTGTCCTTCCAATATTCTGGGTAGTCTTGTTCTCCAGTAATGTGCACTTTTAACGCAGAACTTTTAAACTTTTTTAGTTCAACCAAAGATTCTGAAAAGTCATAGTGGATGATATCACCTATTTGAATAATGTATTCAATGGAAAGATTGGGGTTTTCAAAGGCATTATATATCCAACGGCGACTCTTATTGATTCGCTTGGTAAGCTTGGTAAGTGGAATACCACTCTCTCTAACCGCTTTTTCTAATATTTTTCCTTTGTGTTGTGCCAAAATTGAAATCTCTTGCTCACATAAAAAACAAAAAAGTGCAAAGAATGTTCGCGACA
>CAJWAO010000086.1 GCA_913020765.1 uncultured Flavobacteriales bacterium
GACAAACAACTCTTTTATTTTTATTGGTCTTATTGAATGCGCATATTTTTGGGCAAAATGTCCATATACCTGACGTCTATTTTAAGGCTTTTTTGACCTCAGGGAATTGGATAGATACCAATAACGATAATGAAATACAATTTAGTGAAGCGGCTGCATTTGATGGTGTGATGGATTGTTCTTTTGGTAATATATCTGACTTAACAGGAATTGAGGCTTTTACTGCTTTAAAAGAATTGGAATGTTATTATAATCAAATTACAAATATAGACTTGAGCCAAAACACGGCTTTAACTCGTTTGGGTTGCGGACACAATGGGCTGATAAATATCAATCTCAATGGGGCAACTGCTTTAACAAGTCTTTCTTGTGGATCAAACCAATTGACAAGCCTTGATGTAAGTCATAATACTGCATTAACCATGCTTTATTGTGGTGATAATCAATTGACAAATCTTGATTTAACACAGAATACAGGGCTCACTTTTATTAATTGTTCTCACAATCCATTAAAGAGTCTTGATGTTACACAGAATACCGCTTTGGTAATGATGTGGTGTAAGGATAATGAACTTACAACTCTTGACGTGAGTCAGAACATTGCTTTAACTCATTTGGGTTGCTGGTACAACCAACTTAATAGCCTTGATGTAAGCAAAAACGCTGCCTTGACTTTTTTAGGTTGTACATCCAATCAACTTATTAGTCTAGATGTCAGTCAAAATAGCAATTTGGATACGTTATGGTGTGGAAATAATGAACTCATTTGTTTAAATCTATCAAATGGTGAAAATCAAAATATAGAATTAGTACAGCTTCAATTTAATCCAGATCTAACATGTGTTGAGGTCGATGATGCGGTTTGGTCTACATCAAATTGGACAGACATTGATGCCCAAACTACTTTTAGTGAAAACTGCCTCATTAAATGTCCGTCATCAAAGCTTAAAAAAACCATACGAATCCTCGACTTAATGGGTCGGGAGACTTTATTTAAACCCAACACACCTCTTATCTATGTCTATGATGATGGAAGTATAGAGAAGGTGTTTAGCGTGGAGTATTAGTCTTAAAGGCATGTTTTATGAGCGTATCAATTGTTGTGTGTTCTAGGGTTTTTTCATGTGTTGCTTCTAAAATCACTTTTGGTGCTTTTCCTTCTTTTTCTGCCTCAACCCATCTGCTTACGCACAGGCACCATTTGTCGCCCTCTTTCAATCCAGGAAATTCATAGTGAGGTATCGGAGTTACTAGGTCATTTCCTTGAAGCGCAGAAAACGCTAAGAAATCATTGGTCATTACAGCGCAAACGGTGTGCGTTCCGTAATCTGTGGATATGGTTCTGCATACACCATCTCGAAAATACCCTGTCATTGGTTTGGTACAACATATTTGAAGGGGCTCGCCAAAAACATTTTTTTCCATATATCGAAGCTACAAATTTCAATACTATTTCTTGCTACTTTTTCGAGTTTCGAAAAGTCTGAGTATTCAACAGGAATTAAGAATACATTTCCCCGAAGCTTACTTAAATTATTAATCTCAAGAATCCATTCGTTAAATCGTCTCTACATTCAAACTTTTGCCATTTTTGATTTTACAAATCCACTGAAAACCATCTTTACAGTATTCAAATAAAAATCCTTTTTGCAAGCTATTTTAACACAAATAAGTCGAGTATTTCATTATGAATAAATAGTTTTGCGAAATGAAATGGTTGATGAGATTTGATTTGTTTCAGAATCCAATATTGACACACATAAAAAAGAGGAGAAGTACCTTCTCTAGCTTCGTAAGTAAAAACTTTGAAATTTAATTCAAATGAAAGTTATTGTCACAGGGCCAGATGGTGTTTTAGGTAGTAATCTTGTAAGAGAGTTAATTGCAAGAGGCCACAAAGTCAGTGTTTTACTGCTTAAGGGAGCCACCTCAAAAACGCTTGATGGTCTCAATATTGATAAGTTTTATGGGGATATACTTGACAAAGACTCTCTGAATGCGGCATTTACTGGCCAAGATATTGTAATACATTGTGCGGCTTCTACGAGCGTATACCCAGCAAGAGATCCTTTTATAAACAAGGTCAATGTTGAAGGAACTGCAAACGTCATACAAGCAATAAAAGAAAACAAAATAAAACGTCTTGTTTATGTTGGAACTGCTAATTCATTTGGAAATGGGAGTTCGCTAGATGATCTTGGAGATGAAACGAACAAGTACACGGCACATAAATATGGTTTAGATTATATGGATTCCAAAAAGAAGGCGCAAGATTTATTGCTTGAATCAGTAAAAAATGATGGCCTCCCCGCGATTGTAGTGAATCCAACTTTTATGATCGGCCCTTATGATTCGAAACCAAGTTCTGGCACTATGGTTTTGGCCATTTACAACCGTAAAGTGCCAGGTTATACACGCGGAGGAAAGAACTACATCGCTGTTAAAGATGCCGCGGTAGCGATAGCCAATGGTATAACTATGGGAAGAATAGGGGAGTGCTATATTCTCGGAAATGAAAACCTTTCATATAGAGAGGCTTTCGAAAAAATCGCTCAATCCATTGGTGGAAAAGCACCAAAACTTGGGATGGCCAATTCCATTATGCGAGCTTATGGAAGCATGAATTCATTCCTTGCCAAAATATTTCGATATACACCGACTGTCACAAAGGAGTTGGCAGCGATTTCATGTGACAATTTTTATTACTCGGCGGACAAAGCTAGAAAAGAACTTCAATTACCTCGTACACCCATGGAAGTAGCTTTCAAAGAGTGTTTGGAGTGGTATAGAGATAACGGATATTTAAATAAAAAATAATGATGTACGAATACTTACCAATTGACCTTTCATGGGGAAAGGGAGAAATGAGGGTTTTTCTACCTATAGCCTCGGCGCTTACATTTTTTGTGATGTACTGGTTTACGGCTCAATCAAAAAGAATACGCTCCTACTTTTACAATAAATATGAACACGACGATGCATCCGTTAAACATATCTTTTTCACGAAATATTTTGGTTTTATTTCAATGGGTATTGCTCCAACCATTCTATGTCTTGTACTCATTCCAGAAATCAGCCTAGCCGATTACGGACTAACCGTTATTCCTAAAACGACGATGTTTACGGTTTTGTGGACGTTAGGTCTGTGTGTTTTAGTTGTACCACTAGCCACCTATAGTGCAAGAAAACCCAAAAACCTGGTCAATTATCCTCAAATAAGAGCGAAGAACTGGACTCGAGGTATTCTTTTTAAAAATTTACTCGGATGGGCACTATATTTATTTGGGTATGAATTTTTGTTCAGAGGAGTATTATTTGTTCCTTTGATAGAACCATTAGGAATTTGGACTGCAATTGCGATCAATACCGCGCTCTATTCAGCAACACATATTCCTAAGGGGTTGGATGAAACAATTGGAGCGATTCCATTGGGGGTGGTTTTATGTCTATTAACCGCGGCCTCGGGGACGATTTGGATTGCATTTATAGTGCATGTCGCT
This sequence comes from uncultured Flavobacteriales bacterium, assembly GCA_913020765.1. Lineage (GTDB taxonomy): Bacteria > Bacteroidota > Bacteroidia > Flavobacteriales_D > Crocinitomicaceae > UBA952. The sequence continues at coordinate 3,501 of CAJWAO010000086.1, forward strand.
ATGGCATGGACAAACAGCTTGACAGCGCTTAGATTCCATCCAGAGATAAATTACAATAAGGCGAAAGTTGGAGAAAAAAAGGCTGAACATCTATCTCATTAGAGGCTTGACAAGAGAGTCAGGCCACTGGGGAGATTTTGTAAATCTACTTGAATCACAATTGCCTGAGGCGAAAATACATTTGATGGACCTGCCGGGTGCTGGAATTTACCACAAAACTAAGGCGCCTAACAGTTTTAAAAGGATGGTCGATTTTATGCGCAAAGAAGCAATTGATAGCATCAACCCCGAGGAGCACAACATTATTTTTGCAACCTCTTTAGCTGGGGTGCTAGCGACCGAGTGGACCATCAACTACAAAAATGATTTTGATGGGCTGATTATGGTCAACTCAAGTTTTAAAGGAATATGTTCAATCAATGAACGGGCGAATAAGTCTGTTCGAAGTGACATGCTCAAAATTCTTTTAACCAATAACATTAAAAGACGGGAACGGTTAATTATAAATATAAATTCAAATAAGCCGGGAATGGTTGATAAGCTTTTGAATCCTTGGGTTTTGATTCAAAAGAAACGCAAAATGTCAAGGATAAATATTTTTAGACAGACACTTGCTGGAATGAGGTATAATTTAAACGGAAAAAAACCAGAAATCCCAATTTTGATTGTTGGATCAAAAGGCGACAGAATGGTTTCTCCATCGTGTACTGAAAAGATACACGATCATTTCGGAGGGGATTTAATTTGGCACCCTACATCTGGACATGGCTTACCATTAGATGAACCTGAATGGCTTAGTAAAATTGTATCTAATTGGTGCAGAGAAAGATTCAATAATTATAAAAAATAGCATGAGTATTTTTATCACCGGTGGAACAGGTTACATAGGGGCGCATTTATTGAAAAAACTAATAGATGCAGGTGAAAAAGTTCATGTTCTGGTAAGGTCTGAGAAAAAAGCCATAGAGATCAAGCATCCAAGTGTTACCATTTTTGAGGGTGACATCATGAATAAGGAGTCAATTATACATGCAATGCGGGGTTGTAGTAGGGTGTACCATCTCGCTGCGTTTGCGAAGGTTTGGGCAAAAGACCCGAAAATTTATTTTGATATCAATGTCACTGCTACTGTGAATGTATTGGAGGCCGCCCAGGCATTGGGAGTCTCTAAAGTTATTGTTACCTCTACCGCAGGAGTATATGGGGCATCGGTAAGTGATGACATCACGGAGAGGTACGTTAGGGATTTCGACTTCTTCAACGAATATGAAAGCTCTAAAGCGATATCTGAATCCAGGATTAAAGATTTTGTGATTGCTGGTCTAGACGTGTCCATCGTATCACCTACACGTGTTTATGGCCCCTATCTTTTTGGCGAACCACAATCTGTGACGCAATTGATTTATAAATATGTCAAAGGCAATTGGAGAATTATACCAGGAGATGGCTCGAAGATAGGGAATTATGTATTTATAGATGATGTAATAGACGGACATATTTTGGCCATGAAAAAAGGAGAAAAAGGGCACACCTACATTATTGGAGGGGAAAACCATGACTATGATTCATTCTTTAAAATTTTGGCTGTTGAATCAGGCATACATCGAAAAATGATCAAGCTTCCAATTGGCTTTCAGATGTTGTTCTCGAGAATACAGTTAATGAAAATTCCATTTGGTGGGACGCCTTTAATTACTCCAAAATGGATCGCAAAGGGGAAATATGACTGGAAGGTGGATGCTACAAAGGCAAAAGATGAGCTGGGATTAAAAATCACATCACTCAAGGATGGGGTTAAGCAAACTATTGATTGGGTAGAAGAGGCTTCAAAAAAAAATTGAACCAATAATGTTTACAAACAAAAGCACATTTATCAAAATAGGGATCGTGCTCCTGGCTTTCATTGTTTCTACCGTTATTTCTTTTTTTTTATACAAACGACTTATTGTTGAGACCAACATGTTCTTAAGCGCAGTAATTTTGTTCTGTATAACCTGGTCCATTATCTTTTTTGCCTTCATGATCTTTCAAACTTTTAAGTATTTCAGATTTCCTATGTATTACTATAGGAGGCGAAAAATTGAATCAGAACTGTTCTTTAAGTCAATTGGTGTTCCTATCTTTCGTAAGATACTTATCAATTCCTTTTTCAGGTATTTAAATCGCAGAGTATATTTAAAAGGGAAGAAAGGAGATAGGTTTGTTAAGTTTATGGAGGAGACAAAACAATCCGAAACATCTCACTTCATTTCACTTGTTATTACCATAGGAATTCAAATTTTGCTTGGTATAGATAATCGTTTTTATGATTTTTGGATACTACTATTTTTCAATATGATATTTAACTTTTACCCTATTCTTTTACAAAGGATGAATCGATTTAAAATCGAAAAACGTTTAGGAATAAATCAATAAGCCAACGTCAAGGCTATCCTTTACAATAGCTCTATCTTAACCTTTA
>CAJWAO010000087.1 GCA_913020765.1 uncultured Flavobacteriales bacterium
CTAAGAGAAAAAGAAACGACCGAAGAGGTTGGTTTGATATATAGCCGCATCAACAATCCAGATCTTGAAATTCTGGAGACACGCTTGAAACTTTGGGACAAAGCCGATGATTGTGCCGTATTCGAAAGCGGTATGGCCGCTATTTCCACAGTTCTGCTTGAGTTTTTATCACCTGGTGATGTCCTGCTCTATAGCTCTCCACTCTATGGTGGCACAGACCATTTTATCAAAGAATTCTTGAAAAAAATTGGTATTCATACAATTTCATTTACCCCAAATGACGCACAGGAAGACATTGTGAAACGTTTAAAAAACTCAGGAATGGCAAATAAGCTTTCAATGATATATATTGAAACACCCGCGAATCCCACAAATGCGTTGATTGACATCGAAATGTGCAAGACATTGGCCGAGAGGTATTCAAGCAATGATAAAAAAGTACACCTAGCCGTGGATAATACCTATATGGGACCGCTGTGGCAACATCCCTTAGAACACGGAGCAGATATCGCAATTTATTCCGCAACCAAATATATTGGAGGACATAGCGACTTAATTGCTGGTGCGTGTTGCGGAAACCAGGAGGTAATATCACGTGTAAAAGTACTAAGAACATTTTTAGGGAATATGGCGGCACCTAATACTGGATGGTTGCTTATGAGAAGTCTTGAGACTTTAAAAATACGTATGGAACAACAAGCCGAAAACGCAAAACACGTTGCCAATTATTTAAAAGACCATCCGAAAGTTGAAAAAGTATACTACCTGGGACTCATTCCAGAAGGAACAGAAGAATACGTGACCTACAAAAAACAGTATGACTCACCTGGAGCAATGCTGTCTTTCGATATTAAAGGTAGGGAGAAAGACGCTTTTGCCTTTATAGATGGGTTAAAACTCATTAAGCTTGCGGTAAGCCTAGGAGGTACAGAATCGCTCGTTGAGCACCCTGCAACAATGACACATGCTGGAGTTGACCCAGTATTTCGACAAGAGTTAAGTATCACAGAAAAGCTCATTAGAATCTCTGTTGGTGTTGAGAATTATGAAGACCTGATATGGGATATTGAACAAGCATTAGAAAAGGTATAACAATGAAAATATACACAAAGAAAGGAGACAAAGGACAAACTGGATTAATTGGAGGAAGTAGAGTTTCAAAAAACGATTTACGCATAAATGCATATGGAACCGTTGATGAACTCAATGCTCATGTTGGTTTGCTAAGAGACCTTACCGATGATCGTGAGCTCAAGTCAAATTTAATTGACATACAAGATAGATTATTTACAGCAGGCTCCTTGTTAGCCGTTGGTGAAAAAGGCACAAAAATGAAACTTCCCGAACTACACGAATCAGATATTCATTGTCTTGAGTCTTGGATAGATGGCATGGATAAATTGCTGCCTGAAATGAAGTCATTTGTTTTACCAGGAGGACACATCGCAGTCTCAACCTGCCATATCGTAAGAACTGTATGCAGAAGAGCTGAACGGCTCATTGTTGAGCTTTCGAATCAAGTTAAGGTATCACCCTTAATTGTGGCTTATTTTAACCGATTAAGCGACTACTTCTTCACTTTAAGCAGGAAATTAAGTATGGATTTGAATGCCGAAGAAACACCTTGGATTCCCAAATCCTAGATATATTTTTCAGAAATTTCTTTTTTTTCTTGGATAATTTGAAATAAAGTTTACTTTTGCCGAGAATTGAAAAATGTTAGCAAATGTACTGGACTTTAGAATTAGCATCTTATCTAGAGGATGCGCCTTGGCCAGCATCGAAAGATGAACTTATTGACTTCGCAATAAGGACAGGAGCACCTATGGAGGTTGCCGAAAATCTTCAAGATCTTGAGGATGAAGGTGAAATATATGAAAGCATTGAAGAAATATGGCCTGACTATCCATCTAGAGAGGATTTTCTTTTTAATGAGGATGAATACTAAACCATCCTCATAAACCGAGGAAGATGAAATGAATTTCCTGGGTCACTTATACTTTTCAAATAACAATTTAGACCTTATGGTCGCCAATCTTTTTGGTGATTTTTGCAAAGGAAAAAGCTATCTTAACTATCCCACTGACGTACAAAAAGGTGTTTTATTACATAGAGCTATAGATTCGTTTATAGACAATCACCCTGCAGTGCGAGAGGTAAGAAAAAAACTTTATGCTCCCCTACCAAAAGTTTCGGGAATTGTAATAGACCTATATTTTGACCATCTTTTAGCGAAAAACTGGCAGATGTTTCATCATCATACTTTAACAGATTTCTTGGTTTTATTTTACAACCATACATTAAATACTGAACTTACTTACCCATCTGACTTTCGTCGTTTTATCAAAAAACTCCGGGAAAGTAAATGGATGAATTATTATGCGAGTGAATTTGGATTTCAAAAGTCTTGTGAAGGTGTTTCACGACGTTTGTCTTTTGATAGTGAACTAATAAACGCCCCTTCACTTATTGCACCTTATAAAAATGATCTTTTTGACGCTTTCAAAAGCTATATGAAGGATGCGCAAATACAATTCATAACCAGTTGACATCTTTTGAAAATCTAGCTTATAGTTCTTTTACCAACTAAAACTTTGGATTTTCCATTATTGCTAGTTTATTTACCTAAAGAACTACCTTTTCTATGGTGGGACGAGGTAAATCTCTACAAATGAAACAGTACTTGAATTTACACTGTCCAGTTCATTAGGATACTGAAAATAGAAGATAAATTATGTAAATACTTAACAATAGCACTCCCTCTATTCTTCTAAGCTTTCGACTTAAAAACAAAAAGAAGCCCAGCAAAATCGTTACACCAATCATTATTGGTAAATCTATCGTTAAAAGATTTGTAGGGCCACCTATAGGCTTCACAAGACTGGTTATACCCAGAACAGCAAATACATTAAAAATATTGCTCCCGATTAAATTACCTATTGAAATACTACTTTGCCCCTTCAAAATTGCAATTAAGGAAGTAACAAGTTCAGGTAAGGATGTCCCCAATGCAACAATGGTTATTCCAATAACGAATTCCGAAATACCAAAATATTTTGCAATTGCCACTGAACTACCTACAAGAAATTCAGATCCAAAATATAACCCTGCAGCACCCAGAGTAAAATACAATGGAATCAACTTTGTATTTAGCACATCATTAATTTCCTCCTCCTTAATATTTGAGTGCCGATAACGAATTGAGAGTGATATAAACAAAAGTAGACCTGAGATAAAAAATAAACCATCTATAACATTAATCTCACCATCTAAAGAAAATACGAAAAACATAATTGAAGAAACCAACATGATAAGCCAAGGGTAAAGATATCGATTGGATTCAATCTTTACAGGGCGAATGATAATCGTAAGACCAAGTACTAAAGCGATATTAGCGATATTGGAACCAATCACATTCCCGATTGCAATACCTGTACTGCCTTGAAAAGCCGCATTTAAGCTTACTAATAGTTCGGGAGCTGAGGTGCCAAAAGAAACAACGGTAATACCGATTAAAAATGGAGACACATTAAGCTTTGATGCCAAAGACGCTGAGCTTTTGACCAATAAATCCCCTCCCACCAATAAAAAAATAATTCCAAGAAGAAGAAATACAATTACCATTAATTATTCCCAATATGAATCTTAAAAAATCTGATTTACTTAGTTTGCAACAAGTCTGCTGCAGTTTGATTCACAGCTGTCTTGTCAAGACGAATTTTTGTTTTCTCGCTTTCAATTAAAACTGTCGTATCCGTAACCTCTAAAATGCGGCCATGTATTCCTCCAATACTCACGATATGGTCTCCTTTTGCTAGCCCCTCTCTAAATTTCTTTAGCTCCTTTTGTTTTTTCATTTGAGGCCTTATCATAAAAAAATAGAACACAAAAAACATGAGTCCTATAAAAAGTATATTCGTTAAGCTGCCATCTTCCATAATCTAATATTTATTTTTTTACAATTTATTTTATTTGTGCTGTAATCCTCAGGGTAACCCTATTCGGTTCTGTATTCGCGATAAGTGTCACATATTTGGAAACCTCAGAATTCACGCGGAAACTTTCTGTATCAACCCTTGCTAAAATTACTCCTTTTTCTCCCGGAAGTATTGGAGCCTCAGGCTTCTCTGCGACAGTACAAGAACATGAACCTTTGATTTCACCAAACACAAGTGGATAGTCTCCAGTATTTTCAATGTTGAATCTTGCCTCTATTACCTCACCTTTCACTCGCGTTCCTGCCTCAAAAAGTTTGTCAATTTTCATGCTTGTTTTTTGCCCTACTTCGAGCTTATTTCCTCCCGAACAAGCAGCGAGTAAAAGCAATGAAAGTAGACTTATATACTTTATCGAAATCATAATTATTCTTTTAATCCTCTACCCTTCTTAATAATTTTATTATCCGCAGTTAACTTCTTCAACGATTTATCCAAAATACCATTGATAAAGACATTACTTTTCGGAGTGCTGTAATATTTGGAAATCTCTAAATACTCATTTATTGTAACCTTAGTGGGAATACTCTCGAACGATTGTAGCTCTGCAAATGCCATTTTTAGTAACAATACATCCATTTTAGCAATACGATCCAGCTCCCAATTGTCAGCCAATTCTTCGATAAGCTTTTCGCTATTGGCATCTAGTGATACCGTTTGCTTCAACAATTTTTGAATAAACTCTTTTTCATCGTCGTTCTCCTTATACAGTGGAAGGTAAATGAAATCTTCTGACTCTGAACTCATTTTCAGGGTTTTTATCACCATTGAGCAGGCCAAATCGATATCATCTAACCATGATATCTCTTCTTCCTCAAAAAAATTATAAATTAACGAGGAATTAGCAATCTCAGTTTTGAAAAGCTGAACTAAAAAGGTTTTTACACTGGCAAAATCATCATCTAATGATTCCATATTCTCAAAATAAACCTCGCTCTTCTCAATTTCAATGAATAACTTCCTGAAAATCTCTTGCTTTTCGTCCGAGTTCCAATTCACTTTTCGCCTTTTACAAACATCTTGAAAATCGTCAGAAGCAATTATTTTTCCAATTAATGTATTGTCAACGAATCTTCTATTTGGATTTAAATCGTCAAAAGAGGGACGCAATTTCTTCGATCGATCATCCATTTTGACTAACGATGCTTTTCTTAATTCCTGAAAAGTTAACAATAGATATAAATACAGGTCGTACATCAAATCTATCGAATGCAGAAGTTCTTTGTTGGCCTTCTTAATGTCCATCGATTCCTTCTGATTGTAAAAAACATACAACATCTGAAGCACCTTAATTCTTAAATGTCTTCTGTTTAACATTGAGAATCTATTTTTTAGGACCGTTATTGATTTTTTCTTCGGCCATTTTCATTGCGATAATGTGTGAAGGAACTCGCTCCTTTTCGGAACGACTTACAATGTTATAAATCGTGTGATATATTTCTTCTGATTTACCCATTGCCCACTCACTTGAAAGCCCCTCAACTTCAGAGAAGCAATTGATTACCCCACCTGCATTGATTGCGAAATCAGGAGCATATAAAATACCACGTTCCAATAATAACTTACCATGTAGGTCTTCTTCACCGAGTTGGTTGTTTGCCGCACCGGCGACAATGGCACATTTAAGTTTAGGTAATGTGTTGTCGTTTATTGTTCCTCCCAGAGCACATGGCGCATAAATATCCATATCCAAATCATAAACTGTATCAATTTCGATACCTTTCGCTCCATATGTTTTTACAACGTGTGAAACAGTATCATCGTGAATGTCTGCGACAAACACTTCGGCCCCTTCCCTGCGAAG
>CAJWAO010000088.1 GCA_913020765.1 uncultured Flavobacteriales bacterium
ACTACACCATTATCAGCCATATAGTTGGTAGAAATGATTGTTGCATCATCAACCATCAATAGGCCATTGATCTCACTAACTAAAAGGTCTTGGCCGTAAGTAGTTGGTAACAGTTGCCCGTTTTGTAGGTCTTCTGCCATAAATACCCCCTCAACTATACTGTAACGAAGTGCTGCAGGCAAATCAATGAAGCCAAGTAGGTCAAACTGACTCATTTCAGGGTCGCCAAACTCAGCTCTAATCGCATCTACCGCCGCATCATTAGATAGAAAAACAGTATAGAATTGATTCCCATTAAGATCAACAATGGTGTCTTCAGATTCACCTGTGTAATAAGATGAAAGATATGTATTCATAGAGTAACTTGACTGAAATGATGACGGCAAAACGTACCCCGAAAATTCACCATTTTCGTCATATACAGCATCAGCAAATAAATCAGAAATGGTATAGGCATCAACCACAATTTGACCTACCATTCCAAGTTCTGCATGAAATCCTACACCGCAGTCAAAGTTATAGGTCCCTGGAATATCGAAAGTAAAGACGCCCATACATGTACCTTCCGTAGTGCCTTCGCTCTCGGGAAATGAAAATTCTACGGGGTTATTAAAAGATTCTCCTGACACCGAACTGTTCACGCCGTTGACGCTATGCGACCCTTGAATGTTAATAAATGCTACCGTCTCTCCGGGAAGGATTTCAAGAGTACTGGGTGTGAAGGCGAAATCTGTAAGAAGCACATTATGGTCTGCTTCACATGAATCCTGAGCCGTCAAATTGTGGCATACTAAAAGAAAAGTTATTATAGTAAAAAGTGACTTGAAATAGGTCATTTTAATTGATTTGAGTATACAGTATCGACTGTTAAACATATTGTCAACGCATATGTTTTCAATCGCCCATCTAAAAATCAACACATTCAATAAAAAAGCCCTAGTCGTGAGAACCAGGGCTTACGTACAAGTGAATAGTGGAAGCCTACTCACAAGTGTTCAAAGATAAAAAAGCCCCACGGCTGCGGAGCTTTAGTACTCGAGGCGGGACTTGAACCCGCACGCCCAAAAAGAGCACAGGATTTTAAGTCCGGCGTGTCTACCAATTCCACCACTCGAGCATTTGTTCTAAATAGAACGGTAGAAGTTGAGCGGGAGACGGGATTCGAACCCGCGACCCCAACCTTGGCAAGGTTGTGCTCTACCAACTGAGCTACTCTCGCTTATTTTAATTTGTCTACATTCGCTTATGTAGCGGGCGACAAATTTATGAATATTTTATGATTTTTTTCAAGAGAATGACAGAATATTTCATATCTGTTGACAATCATGTAGGATTATATTTGATTATTTTTGTTCGTTCATGGAACAAACTAGTGCCAAACAGGTTAAGTACGACAAAGCCTATCTTCGGCTCGCTCAAACGTGGGCTAAACTTTCTCAATGTGAAAGAAAGCAGGTCGGAGCCATTATTGTCAAAGATGAAGTAATTATTTCAGATGGTTTCAACGGAACCCCCTCAGGTTTTGACAATTGTTGTGAAGATGATGAAGGTTTGACGCATTGGTACGTGCTTCATGCGGAGGCAAATGCCATACTGAAGGTAGCTCGATCCACAAATAATTGTGATGGTGCGACACTTTATATTACCCATTCTCCCTGCCGAGATTGTAGCAAACTTATTTTACAATCTGGTATAAAGCGAGTGGTATATAAAAACGCGTACAAAGATCCATCTGGAATCAACTTTTTAGCAAGTTCAGGTGTTCAAATGGTTCACATATCCGAAATTGATGACTAATTCAAATAGAACCTCCTTTCTTCCAATAATTATTGCCATCTCCATTTGTGCTGGTTTCTTGATCGCCTTTATGTTTTGGAACCCTGTGGCCGTTTCGAATAAGTCAAAAGAGTTGCAAAAGCTTGAGGATATCCTAACACTATTGAACGAAAAATACGTGGACTCAGTGAATACGGGAGAAATATTCAATGAAACAATAGTAGAAATGCTTCACAAACTCGATCCTCATAGCAATTATATCCCAGCGGAGGAAATGAAAACAATTGCGGAATCTATCGATGGAAATTTTGGGGGAATTGGTGTTCGTTTTTTTAAGCTGAGAGACACCATATGCGTATCTAATGTAATCGCTGGGTCTCCCTCAGAAAAAATAGGTCTTAAAGCTGGAGATCAAATCGTCGAGATTGAAAAAAATAATGTTGCCGGTATTGGAATTACCAATGATGATATTATGGCCAGATTAAAAGGGGAAAAGGGATCATATGTAAATATTGTTGTCAATCGTTACGGAAAGCTTATTCCATTCAAAATAGAAAGGGGTACTATTCCTATCTTATCTGTTGTTGCCGCGCACATGATGGACAAGGAAACAGGATATGTTAAAATCAATCAGTTTTCGATTCCGACCGCAAGAGAATTTCGCCTGGCGTGTACTGCACTGAAAAGGCAAGGCATGAAAAAATTAATTCTCGATCTAAGATATAACGGAGGGGGTGTATTACAAGGCGCCGTAGAAATTGCAGATGAATTTTTAAAAGATGGCCTAGAGATCGTAAGCACTGAAGGAGAGAATGCACCAAACAAAACATATTACGCCAATATCGGAGGGATACTAGAAGAAACCGCAGTGTCAGTCTTAATCAACTCCGCTTCAGCCTCCGCAAGTGAAATTGTAGCTGGTGCTATACAAGATAACGATCGAGGGACTATCGTTGGTCGACGATCCTTCGGGAAAGGTTTAGTACAAGAAGACCAAATGCTACGCGATGGAAGTACAGTTAGAATTACAATAGCGAGGTATTATACCCCTTCGGGCCGGTGTATTCAAAGGCCTTATTCAGGAGACTATAAAGCGTATTATGAAGACTTGAATAGGGGAGAGGAATCTATGTTCAAAATGGACTCTTCAGTTTTCATAGATTCACTGAAATACAAAACAATTGGTGGAAGAACAGTATATGGTGGTGGGGGAATAAGCCCGGATGTATTTGTACCGTATGATACCACTGGCTCTACTTTTTATATGAGCTCTTTAGAATGGAGCGGTGTATTCAATCAGTTTGTTTTTGATTGGTGTAAAAACAGCAAAGAATTCATTCGATCTAGCTGGCTGTCTTTTGAAGACTTTGACCAATCTTTTGAATCTCTAAATTTACTACCCAAACTTATGGAATATGCAGAGAAAGAATTCAAAATAAAACCAATCAGTAACAACGATATTACGGGTAGTGAGCGCAGAATCTTAAGAAGACTGAAATCAGAAATTTCTCGACAGTTTTGGAATGAGGATGGTTTCTATAAAATTTATAACCGCCAAGATGAGGATATTAAAGCTAGTATTCAAAGTTTCGGTGAATAATTCACTTCAATAGCAACCTCGTTTTTTCTGCCTAAAACCTGCCATGGTGGGTTGTATCCAAGAAATTTCGTATTACCAATAGGAGTTAAATTTTCTGACTTTAAAAACTGAAGAAGCCTTTTTGAATGCCGCTCAATTTTTTTATCATTGGCAAAGCCTGTAAACGCCAAAACGGCATACGTTTTTGGCTGAACCTGAATCAACTCAACATTTTCCGAATTCGGTTTTGGCAGATTATCAAATGAATGCTCTTTGGGCATTACAAATGACATTTTTGAAATTTCACCTATTTCCATTATTACCGGAGAGGTCATTGCTATTTTTTGATTTTCCTTATTCCCACCAAAAATATAATTAGCTACAGTTTTAAAACCCATTGAAGAAGATTCTTTATATAGATTTGAATTCATTTGAGTCTGAGCGAGTACCATGGCATTATAATTCCTAATCTCAAATTTTTCGAAAGATTTAATAACCTCATAAAGAGGTGACTCTATTTGGGCTGTTCTGTATGCCATAAATAACTGGCTCATTAACAGTAAAACAAAAGCAACGGAGAAAAAATAAGAATAGCGTGTCATAGTCTAATGGGAATTGTGTTTGTTTAAAAATTTACGTTTTCTTGGCTTGCTCACAGAAAGCACGTAAGGATGGTACGGATTGTTTTTAACAAAGTCCTGGTGATACCTTTCGGCTGGATAAAATTTGTTCATTTTTTCAATCGTTGTTGTAATTATTTCGAAAGTGTTTTGTTTCTTCAATTTTGCTATATATTGGCTTGCGATTGTTCGCTGGCGCTCATCGGTATAAAAAATTGCAGACCTATATTGAGTCCCTTTATCTGGCCCTTGTTGGTTTAAAGTTGTCGGGTCATGGGAATCGAAAAAAATTTCAAGTAGCTCGGTATATGTAACTTTATTTGGTCGAAAGGTTACCTTGACCGTCTCAGCGTGCCCGGTTTTACCCGTACAAATTTGAGCGTAGGTTGGATTCAACAACTTACCCCCACAATATCCTGATTGAGCATCTATTACGCCGTCAACTGTTTCAAATATTGCCTCCACACACCAGAAACATCCTGATGCAAAAAATGCCACATTTTGTTGTGCTCGGAGCAAAAAAATAGACAAAAAAGTTCCTGTAAGTATAATTTTACTTATCACAATTTCTAAACAAAAAACCTTTTAAAAGGTTTGTTTTTGCTTATCCATTTCTGCGTCTCTCAGCAGTGAATGCGAGAAAGATAACTAGGACGATGGATACAATTGTACCAATCGCTATCCAAATTGTAGCGTCGTGAAACATAGTTTTAGTTTGAGTTAATACAAAGGTACGAATAAACTGCCTTAAAACCAAAGGTTTACAAAAAAGATGCTGCACACAGACAGCAATTGTTGCTTAAAAAATGTTCAAGGAACTTAGTTTTTTATCATCTTAAATATGGAATGGCCAGCCTTTAAAAAGTAGACCCCAGATGATATTCCTGAAAAATCGACGCCTTGGTTTAGGTAATCACCTTGATAAATTAGACTCCCCCCCAGCGCATCATATAAATCAATCCTCCCCTTAAAATTACGAATATAAACTCTGGAGTGAAAAGGATTAGGATAACAATAAATATAGGCTTCACCCTGTGCTTCTTGAGAAATTACGGTTGAATTAGAAACGAATTCTTCAAAATTAAACACAAACAGTCTTGGCGGTATTGTAATTACAGAACTAATTTGCTCTGATGATACATATCCGCTCATTGAAGAGGGCCGAAGGCAGATTCCTTCTGTTTGTCCTAAAGTAAACATGCTTCCTATTTCTATTCTTCTCTTGTTACCATTAAAAATATTTCCCGAATTATAATCCCATAGCAACCAAATAAAACTGCTATAAATCCCTGTTCCAAGGTCGTTATATCCTAGTAAGGCAATTTGATTCGAAATAGGGTCAAAGGCGGCGTCTGTTATTAGCCCTCCTACATTAAAGCTTTCTGAGAAAGTTGCAACATACTCACCTTCCCACTGACAAGGTATAGTATATTTTCGGACCTCTTGATTTTGCCAGTTCTTGCTAAAGAGAGATAAAGAATCAGCGGTGGCTATAAATGCTTCACAATCGTAATTATGCGCATTAGTCGGGCCTGAAAAATCAAACTGATCACCATATTTAAAAAATAAAGTTTGTCCTAAAACCGTATCGATAGAATTATTTAATAGTTCAGATTTATTGATTTTTATAATACTTAAGTCTTGTCGGCTTCCAGCATTGTTACCAAAGTCCCCAATGAATAAGTGGGTGCTATTTTGAGTAA
>CAJWAO010000089.1 GCA_913020765.1 uncultured Flavobacteriales bacterium
AAAACATACGGCTCCAAGAATTTTACAATTGTAGCTTTTCCGTCCAATAATTTTATGGGGCAGGAGCCAGGTTCTGATGCAGAGATTTTAACATTTTGCAAGAAAAATTATGGAGTTACGTTTCCGCTGATGTCTAAGGTGGATGTGAAAGGAAAAGATAAGTGTTCAGTCTACCAATTTTTAACCCAAAAATCACTTAACGGATTGAAAGACAGCGAGGTGAAATGGAATTTTCAAAAATACTTGGTGGATGAAAATGGTTTCTTAGAACATGTAATCTCTCCAAGAATAGCACCGAACGATTCTGAAATTATTGCTTGGATCAAAAATTAAACAACTCGTTGAAATTTTGTTGATAAGTCCCTTTATTTTGGGGCTAAATACCTATTAATTCCGTCCTGAATTCGTTATTTTTGTTAGTGCCTCTATTAGGTTCAATCAAATACATATCTAACGAATGGGAGAAGAACATAAAAGTAATTATTCAGCAGACAATATTCAGGTACTCGAAGGACTAGAGGCCGTGAGAAAAAGACCCGCAATGTACATTGGTGATGTGGGTGTTAAAGGACTGCATCACCTGGTATATGAGGTGGTAGATAATTCAATTGATGAGGCACTTGCAGGTCATTGCTCGAAAATTCAAGTTTATATTAATGAAGACAACTCTATAACTGTCAGAGATGACGGGCGTGGTATTCCAACCGCGATGCATTCAAAGGAAAAAAAGTCAGCCTTAGAGGTGGTCATGACTGTTTTACATGCCGGTGGTAAATTTGACAAAGATACCTACAAGGTTTCGGGCGGTTTACATGGAGTTGGTGTCTCATGTGTAAATGCACTTTCAATTGATCTCAAAGCAACCGTATACCGAGAGGGTAAAATATTTGTTCAGGAATACAAGTGTGGAAAGCCACAATATGAAGTCAAAGTAATTGGAGAAACGGATGAGAATGGGACAGAAGTTACTTTTCTGCCTGATGCTGATATTTTTGAGGTCACTGAATACAATTACGATACGCTTGCCGCAAGAATGCGCGAATTAGCTTTTCTAAATAAAGGGATTCGAATAGACCTTACTGATAAAAGACACAAAGATGAAAAGGGTGAGCTGATTCACAATAGTTATTATTCTGAAGGTGGGTTAAAAGAATTTGCTCAATTTTTGGATCGAAATAGAGAATCCTTAATCCCTGATGTCATTTATTTTGAGGGTGAAAAAGATGGTATTCCTGTTGAAGTATCTATGACCTACAATACCTCATATACAGAAAACATTCAAGCATACGTAAATAATATTAATACATACGAGGGTGGTACACATCTTTCAGGATTTAGAAGAGGTTTAACAAATACTTTGAAAAAGTATGCTTCGGAGTCCGGAATGTTGACGAAAGAAAAGATTGAGATTGATGGTGACGATTTTAGAGAGGGTTTAACAGCTGTGCTTTCTGTAAAGGTTCAAGAACCCCAATTTGAAGGTCAAACAAAAACGAAGCTTGGTAATAGGGAGGTTTCTGCTCCTGTAAGCCAGTCAGTATCAGAGATGCTTTCTGCTTATTTAGAGGAACATCCAGCAGCAGCAAAAACTATTGTTGAAAAAGTAATTCTTGCAGCAAAGGCAAGGCATGCCGCACGCAAAGCACGAGAAATGGTACAACGGAAAAGTGTTTTATCGGGCAGTGGTTTGCCAGGAAAACTCGCGGATTGTTCTGAAAAAGACCCTGCTGCCTGCGAGATTTATTTTGTCGAGGGAGATTCAGCAGGTGGAACTGCAAAACAGGGACGAGATCGCCATTTTCAAGCCATTATGCCATTGAGAGGTAAGATTTTAAATGTTGAGAAAGCAATGCAGCATAAGATTTTTGAAAATGAAGAAATCAAAAACATTTATACTGCGCTTGGTGTGCGTGTTGGCACGGAAGAGGATTCAAAGGCCTTAAATTTAGAAAAACTGAGGTATCATAAAATCATTATAATGTGTGATGCCGATGTCGATGGATCCCATATTGAAACCCTCATTCTTACCTTTTTATTTAGGTACATGAAAGAGCTAATCGAGAATGGATATGTCTACATTGCCACCCCTCCTTTATACCAAGTGAAAAAAGGAGCCAAGTCTGAATATGCATGGGATGATAACCAAAGGGATCGTTTGATTCAAGAAATGAAAGGGGCAGGCTCAGAGTCGTCCGTAAATATTCAACGATATAAAGGTCTTGGAGAAATGAATGCTCAGCAACTATGGGATACAACTATGAATCCAGAATATAGGACGCTTCGCCAAGTAACTATTGAGAATGGAGCAGAGTGTGACCAGATATTTTCTATGCTCATGGGTGATGAGGTTCCACCTAGGCGGGATTTTATTGAACGGAACGCGAAATACGCAAAAATTGATATTTAATTTTTAGGTCTAACTTTTCGATCGGGTGATTGGAATTTGTTTGTGATTTTATGATTAAAAAAACAAACTAATCGCTTTTCTCCCCCTTTTTTTAGTTCATAAGAATTAAAGTTGATTCATGACCACGGATATCTGGTGTCAAAAAAATCTATGATTGGGAAGTGCTAATGAATTTGGCTTCTTGAAATCCATAACTAGGGACTTCTTAATAGCTTCCTCCTAGTTTAACTGAAAGTTAATGGGTAACCTACAACGCGCCCGTACTTTTCTACCAGCAGCTTCTCCAGCCGTCCATTTTGGCATTTTTCGAACTACTCTTTTTGCTTCTTTATCAAGATCTGGACTAACTCCTCGTTCAATAGCTACATTAGAAATGGACCCGTCTTTTTCAACTACGAAAGATAAGAATACACGCCCTTGTTCATTCATCTCTATGGAGGTTTGAGGATAATCTACGTTGTCATTAATCCACTTCATCATAGCCGCAGGACCACCGGGAAATGATGCTTCAACATCTGGAAATTCAACAATTTCTTCAACAACAGCAATGACCTCTTCCTCTGCGATAGGGGGTGGATCTGGTGGTGTTACATCGGGTGGAGGTGGTTCATCGATATTTTCCTCCTCTTTGATTTCTTCGACGATGGGCGGTTCAATTACCACTGCAGGTGGCTCTTCCACTGGAGGTGGTTCTTCTTGTTCTTGTTCTTCAGCTTGAAATTCTTGACTTACTTGCCTTGTTTTAGCATCTGAGAGGTCATCCTCAATTTTAACAGATTGAAAAGTGAAAGCAGCTAATGCAAGACCCGCAACATAATTCAGGGCAATCATCATGAAGCTTGATTTTATTTTATCGCCATCAACTTCTGGATTTTTCTTTAGTTCCATGAATCAAATTTATAAAATTGAAACAATTAATATGCCAATTATTGAATTAAATTAGCGTATGCCTCGTCAGACAGTAAGTTTTCAAGCTCTGAAAGATCTGAAATTTTAACCTTAATCATCCACCCATCTCCATAGGGGTCATTGTTTACAAGTTCTGGGTCAGACTCAAGCGCTTCATTAAATTCTAAAACCTCCCCGCCGATAGGCATGAACAAATCTGAAACTGTTTTGACAGCTTCGACTGAACCAAATACTTCCTCTGCATCTAAAGTTTCATCAACAGATTCTATTTCTACAAATACAATGTCTCCAAGCTCGCCTTGAGCGAAGTCGGTAACTCCAATGGTTGCAATGTCTCCTTCTACACGAACCCATTCGTGGTCTTTCGTGTATTTTAATTCTTTAGGGATGTTCATTTTTTCAAATTTTGTCAACCAAATTTAATGAAATTGGTCAATAGTTCTTGTTAATGTGAATAAACAATAATAATTTTTTAAGACTATTTTTGTACCATGACAGCAGAGCAGCTTAAAGACTTATCCAAACGAATTTCTGAAATCCGCGCATTTTTAAAGATAGAAGAGAAAAAACTTCAGTTAAAGGAATATGAGTTGAAGACCCACGACCCTGAGTTTTGGGATGATCCAAAATCTGCGGAAGCGCATATGAAATTAATAACTGGGCTGAAGTTTTGGGTTTCTGGATTTGATGATGTAGAAAAAAAATATGGTGATTTGGAGGTACTAGTCGATTTCGTTAAAGAGGAGATGGCTTCCGAAAGCGAGTTAGTTGAATCGTATAACAATTTAATTGGTAACCTAGAAGATCTTGAGTTGAGGAATATGCTTTCTAAAGAGGAAGATAAGTTGAATGCTGTGATTCAAGTGACAGCAGGCGCTGGTGGGACTGAATCTTGTGATTGGACCTCAATGCTCATGAGAATGTATGTAATGTGGGCAGAAAGTAATGGATATAAAGTCAAAGAATTAAATTACCAAGAAGGTGATGTTGCCGGAATAAAAACAGTTTCATTGGAAATTCAGGGTGATTTTGCATTTGGTTATTTGAAAGGTGAAAATGGTGTCCATCGACTAGTTAGAATATCTCCCTTTGACTCTAATGCAAAGAGACATACTTCATTTTCATCTGTGTATGTTTATCCTCTTGTAGAGGACACAATCGAGGTGGAAGTTAACCCGGCCGATATATCATGGGAAACTTTTCGCTCAGGTGGAGCTGGTGGGCAAAATGTTAATAAGGTTGAAACTGCAGTGCGACTTCGTCACGCCCCTTCAGGAATTGTCATAGAGAATTCAGAATCTCGTTCTCAATTGGGAAATAAAGAGAAAGCGATGCAGCTTTTAAAGTCTCAACTCTATGAATTGGAACTCCGTGCGAGAATGGAGAAGCAAAATGAAATAGAATCTGAAAAGAAAAAAATTGAATGGGGTTCTCAAATTAGAAATTATGTTTTGCACCCTTATAAACTGGTTAAAGATGTCCGTACATCAGTTGAAACTGGTGATACAGAGGCTGTTCTCAATGGTAAATTAGGTCCATTCTTGAAGGCCTATCTTATGATGTTTGGCGCGTAAATAACTCTTTCAAAAGTTTTTCATTTAATGCAACTTAACGTAGTTTTATATCGTCTTTCGATGTGATTGATTCTTGGGAAATCAAATGAATTCGCCAGTCTCCAGACTAGACGATTGGACGGTAAATTAAAGTAAAGTGTTTATGGAATTTTCTCAACGGTATTTCTATGTCCATAGATGGCTGTTATGTGTTTTATTTTTTCAATTTTCTTTTATGTCCTCTGCACAAGAGAATGTGGGTATATCCGATGTGTCAAATACACCAGACCCATCAAGTGTGCTTGATATATTTTCTACCTCAAAAGGCTTACTGATTCCGCGAATGTCCTCTATTGAACGTTTAGCGATTTCAAACCCCTCCAACTCATTAGTGGTTTTCGATACTGACTCTTCCTGTTTTGTATTTTACCGTTCTATTGAAAATCAATGGTATTCTTTGTGTGATTTTTCTCAAGGGGAAACTGGCCCTCCAGGAGATGACGGTGTGCATGTTCAAGATGCCCTTGTTGACGCAACAGGAGATTTACTCGTGACCTTGACAGATGGCACGGTAATTAATGCCGGATATGTCATAGGGCAGAATGGCTCAAATGGGATAGATGGATCAGATGGCTTAGATGGTGCAACTGGTCCCGCTGGTCCACAAGGTATTCAGGGCGAACAAGGTCCTGCGGGTGCAGACGGTGCCGATGGAGTAGATGGTGC
>CAJWAO010000090.1 GCA_913020765.1 uncultured Flavobacteriales bacterium
GCTAAAAACAGGAGGACAAAAACAAGAATAACGATATAAGAAAAAGTTTCGAACTCAAATAGGTTGTCCAAACCCGCTGGTATAGATGAATTTTCTAAAATAAACGGCACTGTTTCTTCAACTGTCCACCACAAGAAAGCGACTAATAAACATTGTAAAATTGGGTGGGTTCTGGTTATTAAAAACGCTTTCACCTCAGAGGAAACAAGAAGCAGACCAAAGCCAGAAAATAAAATAAATACAGAAAGAATGTTGGGTATCTGTGCATTGTATGCGAAAAGCCGAGGGGAGACAATTTCGGAGAAAAGAGCCTCTGACAAACTCAGCATGTACATTGAAATAAAAAAAACAATGAGCCCCACTCGCTTTAACATCTTGTTTTTTAATCTTAGTAGGCCTAAAAAGAAAAACACACAGGTAAAAAACCCTATGGAAACAAGGGTTATAGACTTTGTCTTACCATAAAAAACTGGATTGGAAATAGAAAAACAATAATCCCCGTTGTTGTTTTTAATTGGGTAACCTTCTTGCTCATCGAGCGTCAATAGAAAAAAAGATGGGCTGATTGCTTTGCTTACATGATTAATTAAGTATTCATTTTGGTAGCTGTAGCGCCGTTTCACCAAAAATGAAACCGTAGCAACATGACCTTCATGTTGGGCCATACAGGTATAATACCACCCATTTTTCAAATGAACCAATCCCTCTGTAGGGAAGCTCAGTGATGCAAGCCTTCGTATGGGCATTTTATTTGAGCTCCAATACACCAAGGAATCTTTGTGGTACACGTGATAAATTAACGTTGTATCCGTTTCTTTATTAAACCCGTTGCCCTGAATAGCCTCAAGCAAAAGCTCCTTTACTGCTAATTCTGCTTTTTTTTCTTGCTTTAAAAAATTGACTTGTGCATTCTCTAAAATAGATGGCTCTGTTTTCCAAAAGAGCTGGGTTAAAACCAACGAACATGTTAGAATTAAAGCCAATAGAATAAACCATGACCCACTATTAGTGAAAAACCTGTTCTTTAGATCTATCATTACAAAAACATTCTTAACCTTGTTTTTAACCTGGCAAAATCTTCTTTGGCCCGAGTATCATTTTGATAAATAAAATCTGCCTGTGCTTTAAATGGAAGAATATATTTTTCAAAACAAGGTATTACGTGCTCATACCACTGATACGTTATGTCTTTTTTTGCGTAGCCCCTTGTTTTTTGGTCCCTCTCTATGCGCCTTGACAATTGATGCTTTACATTTACCTCTACAAATATTGAAAAGTCCAGCTGTCGCTTGACCGCCTCAAAATAATACAAAAACAAGCCCTCAACGATAAGAATTTCTTTAGGTTGAATTAAAACTTTTTTTGTTTCGTTAACAGGTGCATTAAAAAAATATTCCTTCACTTCTATTTCGTTTCCACTTAGTAAGGATAAAAGATCTTGTTCTAATAATTTTTTATCCAGCGCGGTGGGAAGGTCAAAATTTGTAACGTTGTTTTTATCCTTCTTTTGTTGCTCTTTTGGCAAGTAATAATTATCCATTGTGAACACGGACACCCTCTCTTCTCCTAAAGCGCGTTTTAACTTTTTTAGCAATGTGGTTTTTCCCGATCCGCTTCCGCCAAAAATTCCTATTACAAAAGGCTTCATAGAATTATTAGGATTGTTAAACAAAGATATGTAATCGTTTTGGAATCAAAAACGCCCTGTTTTTATAATCTAAGGAAAAGACGTACCTTTAATGCTTCACAAATATGCCTTATGTTTAAAGTCTTTTTTTACCCCCTTTTTGTTCTTCTTATTTTAAACTGTTCCTGGGCTCAAACCCCTTTGGGCTCACTACTAAAAGACCCTAAAAAACTTTACAAAAACGCTAACGGACCAAACACTTCTCTAATTCAAGAGGTCAAGAAAAACGGGTTAATTGTTGTTTTTAGCTGTAACACTTGCCCTTTTGTTGTTGGAAGCAAACATTTTCCCGGTTGGGAAAAGCAATACAATGAGTTGTATGATACCTCAATGAAGAACAAGATTGGTTTTTTGCTTGTCAATTCAAATGAGGCCAAAAGGGGCGGTGATGATGCCTTTGATAAAATGGAAACACACGCTAAAAAGAACAAGTATAAAATGGCTTATCTTTTAGACGAAAATTCTAGTCTGGCCAATGAGCTACTTGCAAAAACAACACCACATGTTTTTTTCTACAACGCGCAACTCGAACTTATCTACTCGGGTTCCATTGACAACATTTGGGATGGAAAAAGAAAAAAAGAACAGTACTATCTAAAAGATGCTATTCGGAGCCATGTCAGTTCAAAAAAAATAAAACCCAATGCTACTCCTCCTAAGGGATGTAGTATTAAACGGATAAAACCATAAGGCATTATTAATTTCCTATCAACTAAACTTTAATGAAACATTTATTTACATCCTTATTTTTAACCTGCTGGGTTTCTCTCTTTTCTTTTGCTCAAACAATACAGGGAGACGGAGGCCTACCGAAAACCTATAAAGAAACTTTAATCACAAAAGACATTGATACATGGATTTTTGAGCAACCAGATATAAGCGCCCTTCAGGCAGAAGATGCTATAAATGATCTGAAAGGTGATGCGCCATGGAGATTTGGTTACAACAATTACACTGAACTAAACCTAAACAATTCAGGCACCTGGATTGAAACGGTTAATGGGTCTAAAATATGGAGGGTAGTTGTTTCTTGTGAGGGTGCGCTAACCGTTAACCTAAGCTTCAGTGATACAGAAATCCCTGAAGGAAATGAGCTCTATGTATACAACCCCGAAAAAACCTTTATTCTTGGATCGTTCAATCAAAACCACATCTACAAGGGAGAGCTTGGAACAGAGCTTATCCCGGGAAATACAGTTGTTGTTGAATACTTTATCCCTACAGGAAACCCTTATGGCGCTGTAAATATAAACACTGTAACCCATGGTTACAGAACAGCAAGTGAATTTACAGAAAAAGCTTTTGGAAGCTCCGGCTCGTGTAATATGAATGTAAACTGTCCAGATGGAGCAACTTGGGTAAATGAAAGAAACAGTGTTGTAATGCTTGTTTCTGGAAGCAGTGGTTTTTGTACAGGTGCGCTTATAAATAACACCCTAAATGATGGTAAGCCTTACGTATTAACTGCCAACCATTGTTATTCAAACCCTACAAATTGGATCTTTCGTTTTAACTGGCAAGCTGAAAACTGTAACAACCCAGGAGGATCCCCTTCTTTTGTTTCTTTGAGCGGGGCTACCTTACGTTCAAGAAGAACCCCAACAGACTTTTGCTTAGTCGAAATTACAGGAGGGCTAACAAACGGAACCGTTCCTGCGAGCCATAACCCCTTTTTTGCAGGCTGGGACAATACAGGAACTTCGCCTTCAACCACTGTTTGTATTCACCATCCTGCAGGTGATATTAAAAAAATTTCATTTGACGATGATGCCGCTTCTGTTTCACAAGCCATGGGTTCATCTGAGGCAAACTCAACATGGACAGTAAGGTGGGACAGAAGCACAACAACCGAAGGAGGGTCTTCAGGATCTCCTTTGTTTGATCAAAATCACCGTATTATTGGTCAGCTTTGGGGTGGAGCCGCTTCTTGCAATAATTTAAATGCGCCAGACTACTATGGTCGTATTTCTAAATCCTGGAACCCACCGGGAAGCAATACCACCAACCAACTCAAGCATTGGTTGGACCCAAATTCTTTAGGTGCTGGATTTGTTGATGGTTATGACCCTTCTGGTGCAAGCGCCGCACAATTTGATGCGGGTATATCAAATGCGACATTGGAAGAATCCGCTATTTGTGGTTCAGAATTTGTCCCTAGTTTCAAATTGTCTAATCCGGGAGCAGAGACCTTAGTTTCAGCAACAATCAACTACAGTATTGATGGAGGAACAAACCAGACATTTAACTGGACCGGGTCCCTTAATCAATACCAAAGTGAAATCGTTTCCCTTCCGCCGGTTACTTTGGGCACAGGAAACCACACACTCAGTGTTGAAGTAACTAACCCCAACAACCAAACTGATGAAAACAGCAATAATAATATTGCCAATGAGTCCATTACTGTCGTTGCCACCCCGGAAACTTCGATATACGTTACCGTCTCATTATTAACAGACGATTACGCAGAAGAAACCTATATGGAAATAACCAATAGTGTTGGAAATGTTATTTGGAGTGAAGGAAACGAAAATATCTCCGGAGATTTCGACACCGGTAATGCAAATCCTGATCCTGACCCCACAAACCCTTTTGAAAACAATACGGCTTATGAATGGGACGTTCCTCTTTCATCTGCAGAATGTTACACATTCACAATATACGATTACTATGGAGACGGCATTGATTCTGAGCAATGGGGAGGTACAAATGGCGACCTTGAGCTTCTTGACAATTTTGGTTCGGTTATTTATGCTCTAGCTGACCCAAATTTTGAAGGAGAAGAAAGTTCCGTGATTAAAAACGCCACTGTAGGGTTAGAGTCTTCAAAGCCCTATTCAATATCACTATACCCAAACCCTGCAACTAGCTATGTTGTCATTAAATCAGAAAGCATTAACTGTTTTTACGAAGTAACGGACCTATCAGGAAAATGTTTGTCGTCCGGAAAAATAGAGGCTTATGAAACCTCTTTTCCAACTGATGGTTGGTCAAGTGGTACATACTTCATAAAAGTCTTTGGGGTGAATCTCGACCCGGTTATTGGCCGTTTTACCATTAAATAAAGATTGTGGCGGGCTTTTATGTGCACATCCCTTTTTGCGCAAAAAAGTGTTCTTACTGCGACTTCCATTTCTCTACAAACTTTGAATCATATCGCGAAGACATGGTACGAAGTATTTCCAAAGAAATTATAATGAGAAAACAGGAGTCTACCTCTCCCCTTCTCAGTATATATTTTGGGGGAGGAACACCTAGCTTACTCTCCGAAAGTGAACTTTCTTTTTTGCTTCATTCTATAAATCAAAACTACAATGTTGATAAAAATGCAGAAATAACAATTGAAGCGAATCCAGAGAATATCACAAAAAAGACACTTCAACAGTGGCAAAGTCTAGGTATAAACAGGCTTAGTATAGGACTACAAAGCTTCAAAGAATCCGATCTTGCATGGATGAACAGAGGGCACACAGCAAAAGAGACTATTTCCTGCCTTGATAAGGCGTCTACTGAAGGGTTTGCTGATATTTCTATCGACCTTATGTATGGTCTTCCTAATTTAACAATTGATGAATGGGTCTCACATCTACAAAGTGTCGTGAGCCACAACATTACACATATATCAGCTTATTGCCTCACCGCTGAGAACGGAACGAAACTTTTTAGAGATATAAAGCTGGGAAGAAAAACCCTTCCTAATGATGAATTAGTTTCCAAACAATACGGTCTTCTTATATCAACATTACAAAACAATGGCTTTGAGCAATATGAAGTTTCCAACTTTGCACGAAATAAAAAATATTCCAAACACAACAGTGCCTATTGGAA
>CAJWAO010000091.1 GCA_913020765.1 uncultured Flavobacteriales bacterium
TTTCAAAGAAACAGGTTGTTTATTCTTAAAAATCAACCAGAAAGGTATTTCAAGATTGGAAAAAATCCTGCTATATTAGAGGTCACCCCTTCAGATGATTTTTATACTTTTCAAAAAGTAAATCTACAGCGGTTCCTGGAGAAAGTTCTCCCTCGGTTAATTGAGTTTCTAGGAGTGACATATAAGCCTTTAATTCATCATCACTATCCAATTCATTTAGCATTATATGCGTCAAGTTCTCTCTCAAAAAACGTGCATTTTGTTGTCTTCTATTTTTAATATAAAAGCCATTGCTGACAATTGAATTAAAATAGCTTTGAACTGAATCCCAGGTCTCATTCAGACCTCTACCATCCAAACTACTCGTCGTCAGAACATTTGTAATCCAGTTGCTTTCCTTTGAGGGGAATAAATGTACAGCATTAGCATAAGCTCTTGCCGCCAACTGAGATGCTTTTTCATTGCCTGTATCTGCTTTCGTTATCAAGATGGTATCAGCTAGCTCCATAATTCCTCTTTTCATTCCTTGGAGCTCATCACCTGCTCCCGCCAAAAGAAGCAGAATAAAATAATCGACCATGCTATGCACCATGGTCTCTGACTGACCAACGCCAACGGTTTCAATAAAAATAACATCGAAGCCCGCTGTTTCACACAACAACATAGCATCTCGCGAATTACGTGCCACACCACCTAAATTACCTGCAGCTGCCGTCGGACGAATGAAAGCATTTTCCTGCTGTGAGAGCGTATTCATTCTTGTTTTATCTCCAAGTATGCTACCACCTGTCACATTTGAGGAAGGATCCACGGCGAGGACGGCAAGCTTATGTCCAGCATCCAACACATGTGATCCAAAGGCCTCTATAAAGGTACTCTTTCCTACACCAGGAACGCCAGTAATTCCTATTCTCCAGGACTTCAATTTTTCACGAGAGCAGAGGGATATAAGCTTACTACTCTCCGATCTCGCCTTAGGATGCGTGCTTTCAATTAATGTTATAGCTGAGCTCAATGCTTGCTTATCCCCTTTTAGGAGAAGTGGATATAGCTCATCTGCCTTGAGAGAGTCTAGTCTTTTCTTTCTAGATGAAATCCACTGATCAATTTTTTTATTCGAAGACATAAATCGATAAATATTCTGAAGCTATGGCTTTTGAAATAACTAACTACTTTACTAATTTACTATAAATATCCTCATACATCGGTAGTACTTTCTCAATCGAAAACGCACCCGCCTGTCTCAAAGCATTACTTCGAAAAATTTCTAGATAATCGTTTGATAACATGTGAATTAAGTTTTTAGACATGTCTTGTACATCGCCGACATCCGATAAAAACCCGGAGAATCCATGCTTATTTACTTCTGGTATCCCACCGGAATTACTGGAGACAACAGGAACACCCATAGACATCGCCTCAAGAGCTACCAATCCAAAACTCTCTGTTTGAGAAGGCAATAAAAAGGCATCAGATATGGCTAGTACGTCAGAGGTGTCTCTTATTTTTCCTAAAAAAAGAATATGCTCACACAAAGATAACTCTCGGCACAATTGTTCGCAGTTATAACGCTCAGGTCCGTCTCCAACGAATAAAAGTTTAGCTGGTACCTTCTCAATTGTAAGTGCAAAAACACGAATCACATCCTCTACCCTTTTTACCTTTCTAAAGTTGGAGATATGACAAATTATACGCTCATCATCTGAGGCATACATCCCTCTGTTGATATTCGCATCACTGCGTTTTTTCTCCAAAGAAATAAAATTTGGGACGACCGATATTTCATTTTGAACATTAAAATGCTTCAAGGTATCCTCCTTTAAACTTTGAGAAACGGCGGTAACGGCATCGGACGCATTGATACAAAATGTAATGACCGGCTCAAATGAAGGTTCGCGCCCCACCAAAGTAATATCAGTACCATGCAGTGTTGTTACGTATGGGATAGAAATTCCGTGTGTTTTTAAGATTTGTTTGGCCATAAAAGCAGCAGAGGCATGCGGAATGGCATAATGTACATGAATTATGTCGAGATTTTCATATTTTACGACATCGACCATTTTACTTGCCAGCTCAGTTTCGTAGGGCTGAAAATCAAATAAGGGGTAATCCGAAACAGAAACCTCATGATAAAATACATTTTCAGTAAAACCTCCGAGTCTTACAGGCTGAGAGTAGGTAATGAAATGAATCTCATGACCCTTTTTCGCTAAAGCCTTCCCTAACTCGGTTGCAACCACACCGCTCCCTCCAAAGGTAGGATACAATACAATTCCTATTTTCATGTGTTACTCTTTATTTAAACCTAATGGGAAAAAGAAGTTAACCCGATAAATAATGGGTAGAATGCGTTGGGTCCCTCCCTCACTATTTTTGATTCTGATGGCATAATTTGGACGGAATGGACTATTTTCAGCATTGACAACATCATAGAAGATACCCAAATTGATTCTCACTTTATTATATAATTTTGAAAACCCTCCCCCGAGAAAAAGGGTTGCAATCCAAGGTTTAAATTCTTCAACCGTTTGACTAAAGTTAAAAGGTGTTTTAATCAATTCAAATTCAATTCCTCCAAATAATGCATCCTTATATCTCGCATGCGCAAAAAATCCACCACCAAATATGCTGGCACTAGACGGTGAACCCGCAACTAAGTTTTGATCAAAAAAACTCCACGTTCTATGGTATCTGAATGAGGGGCCAACAGCAAAATTTTTATTTAGAATAGCTGCATATTTAAACCCTCCCCCCATGGTTCCACCATTTGATCCTGCGCGGGCAGCAAATATTTCCACACCTATTTCAGAACCATCAAACTCTGTTTGAGTATGCGCTGAAAACAAGCATAAAACAAAAATTAATTGAAAAAAATTCTTCATTGTTAAATAGTTTTTACAAAGATACGATGTTTTGGACCTTTGAATTTATCACCCTTATTATCTTTGTTAAAAATACAATATGCAACGCTTAAACGGAAAAGAAACAGCAAAACAAATTAGAGCAGAATTAAAACACAAAGTTTCTTTAAGAAAAGAAATGGGTCAAAAGACACCACACTTGGCGGCCGTTTTGGTTGGGAATGACGGAGGCTCCTTGTCGTATGTAACCTCAAAAGTTAAAGCTTGCGAAGAAATTGGTTTCGAAAGTACATTAATTCGATTTGAAGATACTATCTCAGAAGACACATTGTTGGCTAAGGTCATTGAACTAAATAACGATGATCATATCGACGGCTTTATCGTCCAACTTCCGCTTCCGGACCATATCAATGAAATAAAAGTAACGGATACCATTAGCCCGAATAAAGATGTTGATGGTTTTCACCCAAAGAATTTAGGTAATATGATGTTAAATCTGCCAGGTTTTCTTCCTGCTACTCCTGCAGGTATAATAGAATTGATACGCCGCTACGACATTGAAACCTCAGGGAAGCACTGTGTGATCATTGGCAGAAGTAATATTGTGGGAACACCACTAAGCATGATGCTCAGTAGAAATTCTAAGCCAGGGAATTGCACAGTTACACTAGCGCACTCGAGAACAACTAACCTAAAGGAGCTCTGCCTCCAAGCTGATATATTAATTGCAGCCATCGGTAAACCTAACTTTGTCTCTGCAGATATGGTAAAAGATAATGCTGTCATAATAGACGTTGGAACTACTCGTGTTGAGGACGCCTCAAGAGAGAGAGGTTGGAGACTTGTGGGAGATGTCAATTTCAATGAAGTCTCGCAAAAAGCAAGTTTTATTACACCTGTTCCTGGAGGAGTGGGACCAATGACAATTGCCTCTCTGATGATGAATACTTTAAAAGCAATGGAGCTCAATGGAAAATAAAACAACTTTTAAAATTAATGGAGCGCACATTGAATTGTTGGCACTACTCAAAGCACTTGGTATCGCACAAACCGGCGGGCATGCGAAAATGATTGTGGATTCTAAAGAGGTCACTCGAAACGGAATAATAGAACTCAGACGCAGAGCAAAATGTATTAAGGGTGATCTTATTTCAGTTGGTAATCAGAAAATTCAACTCAAATAACAAAGCGGAAGCCTTTGACGAGGAAAATATACACTTAACGGACGAATGTGTGAATTATTTTCTTTTGCGAGAAGCTTCTGTGGCTTGGTAAATACTCAATACTAAAAGTCCAAAAGAAACACTAGAAATAATCAAAGCAATATTTGTAAGCCCATCAGTTGCAAAAGATAGACGAATCAAAATGGTACAGATGACAAATCCGGTATTGCGAATCAGTTGGCTGTACCGCTCTGTATATTGAAAAGACAACAACAAAATGAAAACATCAGCCAAAATCAATATCGTAAAGAATTCATTATAAAATATTGAATTTAAGTGAAAAGATGACGTAATCGAAGCGCCAGAAAATTGTGTTTGAAGCCAAGAAATTAAGGTATAAAGGCTTGTGAAAACCAACACTGGCAGCAGTATTAAACTAATGGCTCTTTTTGAGTTAACAAAGCGTCTTAGGTTATCTTTTAATTCACTTTTCACAAATTTAGCACGACTCCTATTGAATAAATAGATCAGGAAGAACAATATTAAAATACCGACCAGGTCATAAATCAGCTGAAGATTTTCAGGAGTTGTTAACCATGATGCCATCAGATCAATATGTGGTATTTCGCCGAAAATACGTCTAATGATAATTAACGATATAATTTCAAATTGCTTTGACACAGATGAGGTAAATGAGCGCGGCAGGAAATGTATCAATAAATATATCTCATAAATCAGTATAATAGAAAAGGGCGTATAAATCGCGGATATGGGATCTGCCAGAAGGATGTTGTCCATGCGCGAATGAAAAATATCATAGTTCTTTAGTAAAATGAGTAAGAGATGAATTATAAAACCCGCAACTGAAACGTTTATCGTAATACGCTCAATAACCTTCCTGTTTCGCTCAGAAAAAACGCGAAAAAAAACTTTTTCCACCCAAGATTGCCAACCATTTGCCTTCATGCAGTAATAACCAGCCACGACCAGAAATGTTCCAAAAAGCGAATTTTTATGCGCAGCTTTGGTAATTGTGGCTACTTCAAATACCTAAAGTCTTGCCCCGATTTAATAGACTTTACAGTTTCCAAAATCATTCGGATACTATTCTCAACGTCATCCTTGTGAACCATTTCAACCGTCGTGTGCATGTACCTGAGCGGCAGAGATATAAGCGCGCTCGTCACACCATCATTGGAGTAGGCAAAAGCATCGGTATCGGTTCCCGTGGAGCGAGAAACAACAGCCCTTTGAAAAGGTATTTTATTTTTTTCAGCCGTTTTGAATATTTGATTCAAGAAATTGTTCTGCACTGCAGGTCCATAGGTTAAAACAGGCCCATTGCCTGATTTTAAATCTCCATTTTCAATTTTACTTACCATAGGTGTATTAGTATCATGGCAAACATCCGTGACTAAAGCCACATCGGGCTTAATACGCTCTGCAATCATTTGCGCTCCTC
>CAJWAO010000092.1 GCA_913020765.1 uncultured Flavobacteriales bacterium
ACCTGAAATCGATAAGGCAAAATCGATGTAAAGCGAATGGTATCTCCTATGATATAGCGCCATAAACCGGCTGATGTCGTTAAAACAATGGCATATTCAATATCCACTTGTACCTTTTCCAAATCAATAACATTCGCAGAGTTAAGCTCTTTAAATTCATGCATAGGTATGAATTCATAGTATACTTGTGCATCAGTAAGAAGAAGCATATCATTATTTTCTTTTTGATCCTGCAGACCAAAGTATCCTTCGGATGAATTGTAGGCCTGAACATAGTTCATATTAGGATTTGGAAGCAGTTTCTTTAGCGTTTTTTTGTAAGGGTCGATATTCATTCCTCCATGGATATATAGCTCAAGGTTCGGCCAAACCTCGTGGATATTTTTCTTTCCTGAAATATCTAAAACCCTTTGAAAAAGGACTAGCGTCCAGCTTGGAAGCCCGGCGACAATGCATATATTGTCATTTAATGTTGCATGTGCCATTTGGTCGAGCTTTTCTTCCCAATTGTCCATTAATGCTATTTTTCTTTTTGGCGTTCTCCTAATCTCTGTCCACCATGGGAGATTTTCTACAATAAATGCAGAGAGATCTCCAATACTCGTATTATTGGTCTGTGTGTTTATTTGTGTGCTTCCACCAATGATGAGGTGTTTTGCATTATATAACTTTCGGTTGGGATGGTTTTCATAGTAGATGGCAAGAAGATCCTTACCACCCGCATAATGGTTTTCATACAAGGAATCTACTGTAATTGGCAATAGCTTTGATCTGTTTACACTTGTACCTGAGGATTTGGCAAACCAGGATGTTTTTCCTGGCCAAAGTACGTTTTCTTCTCCTTCAATTTGTCTTTTAATATATGGATAGAGAGAATCGTAATTACTCAAGGGGACCTGCAGCTGAAATTGTTCCTTGGATCTTATTTTATTGAAGTTGTAGTTAATTCCAAAGCTGGTGTTTTGAGCTTTTTCAATCAACTGCTCTAAAACTTTTTTTTGGCACTCGAGAGGTGAGAATGAATAATTTTTTATTCTTGGAATCCGTTTTTTAATGATATGTGAAAAAACGGCATTAAAAGGCATGGAAATGCAATTGCTTTTTATTTAGCCCCAAATGAGTACGCTAAGAATGGTGCCTAGTAAAATAACTGTTATGATGGTGCCGACAGCATTGGTGGACTCTTCAAAAAAATCGTCAGACATAAATATTGTTTTGTTTAACAAAAATAATTAAATGAATTATTATTTGGCAAATTATAAAAATTAATCTCGTCCTCCCATGACTCGAAGTAAAGAAAGAAACAGGTTGATAAATAAAATGTAGAGCTGTAGTCCTCCAATAAGCGCAATTTTATTTTTTTGTCCTTGACTCATTTGGTTGCTTTGAACCATATTCTTAAGCGCTTGCATGTGATAGGCTGTCAATCCTGTGAATACAAATACCCCGAGGCAAGCAATGATGAATCCCATAGAGTTGCTGCCAATAAAAATATTTACAATGGAAGAAATAAACATTCCTATGAAAACCATATATAGTAGGCTACCAAACTTACTGAGGTCTGTTTTCGTGGTATATCCCAAAATCGCCATCCCCCCAAAAGCACCCGCCGATACGAAAAAAGTATTCGCAATGGCCTGAATATCGTAGACGAGAAATATTGATGAAAGCATCAAACCCATCAAGCCTGAATATAGAATGAAAAGTAAGGTCAGTGATAGCATCGAAAGTTTATTGTATCCCCACTGAATCACAAAGCTTAGTGCAATGGGAGCGAAAAGAACAACGTAAAACGAAGCGGATAATCCCCCGGTAGCACTCACAAAATATTCACCGAAAAGATTTGGGTCATTTCCAACTCGGTAAGCAATAATTCCAGATATTCCTAGAGCAGCGAACATGTAGGAGTAAACTGTCCTAAAAAAGTCTCTTACTGCTTCAGCGTTATTTTCAGTTCGGCTATTTTCAAAAATGGTATTCATATGGTTTATATTAGAGATTTTAGTTTATTTCAGTGGGTTTTATTTTCCAAAGTTAATGATTCAAAAAGTAATTTATTTATAAACGTGCTTCTATTAAAATGGTTCTTTACCACCAAAGTATTCAACAAAGTTGTTTTCTGTTTCGAACAATTTTATTTTGACCAGTTGTGCTCCCTTTGCTTTAATTAAATCTTCCATTTCTTCCCAGATCCCTATCGCTAAGTTCTCAGTGGATGACATTTTTTTCGCCATAAAAGGGACATCTAGGTCAATATTCTTATGATCGACCTTTTCAATTACATGTTCTTTAATGATTTTGCCAAGCTCTTTTAAATTCATGACGAATCCAGTTTCTTTGCTAGGTATACCCTTAACTGTTACGAAAAGCTCAAAGTTATGTCCATGCCAGTTCCTATTGCTGCATTTACCAAACACCTCCATGTTTTTTGACTCAGACCAATCCTCTCTTCTGAGTCTATGTGCCGCATTAAATGTTTCCCTTCTTGTGATATAAATAGGCTTCATAAAGATTAAATTTCTATCGTATATTCAGTGGCAGATTTATAAATACCGTCTCTGTCTAAGTGGTCCAAATTAACCTGACAAAAGGTGTTGGTTAGCCTTGATTGATATGGTGTTTTGATTTTTATGTAGTTCTCTGTGAATCCATGTAAGTAACCATCATGGTTGTCTTCTTCAAATAGCACTTTTCTTTTTGTTCCTTTATTGGATTCATAAAAATGGCGTTTTTTTCGGTCCGATAGGAGATGTAAAACTCTACTTCTTTCCTTTCTTTTTGGGATTGGCACAATGTTGTCCATTTTCTTTGCCGTAGTATTTGCGCGTTCAGAATAAGTGAAAACATGAAGGTAAGAAATGTCTAATTCTTTCAGAAAATCTACGGTTTCGTCGAAACGGGCATCTGATTCTCCTGGAAATCCAACGATTACGTCAACACCAATGCATGTATCTGGGCGCAAGGCTTTAATATATTCAATTCTTTCGCGGTATAGGGCTTTGTCGTATTTACGGCGCATCGATTTTAACAAGGCATCATTTCCAGACTGAAGCGGAATATGAAAATGAGGTACAAATTTCTTCGATTGCGTCAAACAAAATTCAATAATTTCATTTGATAAGAGATTTGGTTCAATAGATGAAATCCGAAAACGGTCTATTCCTTCAATTGTTTCAAGTCCCTTTATGAGGGTGAAAAAGTCTTCTTCACCTCCTTGGCCAAAGTCTCCAATATTTACACCGGTGAGTACGATCTCCTTGACATCTTTAGCAGCAATTTTTCTAGCTTCTTCAAGAGTTTCAGCTACACCCGCATTTCTGCTTTTCCCTCGTGCTAATGGAATGGTACAAAAGGTGCAAAAATAATCACAACCATCTTGAATTTTTAAAAAGGACCGGGTTCGGTCCCCAATAGAAAAGGAAGGAACGAACTCTTTTGTTTTTTTGATGCTATCAAACGCAACAAAAGGCTGCTTGTTTTTTTCATTTAAGCGCTCTAAATGCTCGAGGACATTAAATTTTTCATTGGCACCAAGCACCATATCTACACCCTCCATTTTGCTAATTTCAATTGGTTTCAGTTGTGCAAAGCAACCTACGATAATTACGAATGAAGATTGATTTATGCGCTTGGCTTTTTTCACAAGCTGGCGGCATTTTTTGTCTGCATTTTCAGTTACTGAGCAGGTATTAATGATGTAAATATCTGGTTGTTCGTCAAAGTTAACCTTTGCGATGCCCGCATCCGCGAATAGTCTTGAAATTGTCGAAGTTTCTGAGAAATTCAACTTACATCCAAGCGTGTAAAAAGCAACTTTTTTGAACTGATTCATGATTGGTTGGGTACAAATTTACAAGTTCACTGATGGTTAACAAAATTCAAACCTATCTTGTTGTCCAATTTAGTGGTATAAACATAGATATTCACTAACTTTGCGGCAAATTCAATACTATGAAATTTGATATTGCTGTTGTTGGTGGAGGTATTGTTGGTGCGGCAACGTTTTATAAGCTTCAAAAAAGGAACCCAAACCTTAAAATAGCATTATTTGAAAAAGAACCAGGTCTTGCTGACCACCAGACCGGTCATAACTCAGGTGTTATCCACTCAGGTCTTTATTACAAGCCAGGTAGCTTAAAGGCTAAAAATTGTATTGAAGGACGGCATGAGCTTGTTGCTTTCTCAAAAGAGTACGGTATCCCTCACGATGTTTGCGGTAAAGTGGTTGTGGCAACCCAAAAAAATGAATTGGCAAATATGGATCGCATATTTGCCATTGGTACTGAAAATAGAATTGAAGGAATTGAAAAGATAACTTCTGACCAAGTGAAAGAGATCGAACCACATGTTGAATCTATCGGTGGTATTTGGGTGCCATGTACAGGAATCGTTGATTTTGTCGCGGCTACAAAAAAGATGGTGGAGCTTGCCTTGGCTCTTAATAATGAAAGCGAGGTTTTTATGGGTTGTGAAGTTCAAGATGTTGAAAAGAAAGACGAATATTCTATCCTACACACGAGTAAAGGAGATTTTCAATCAAACTATCAAGTTTTTTGTGCCGGTCTGCAGGCAGATCGGTTGGCCAAAAAAGATGGCGTTGATTTGAAAGAGAAGGTAGTCGGGTTTCGAGGCGATTATTATGAGCTGACGCCCAAAGCCCAGCATAAAGTCAAAAATTTAATTTATCCAGTACCGAATCCTGATTTTCCTTTTTTGGGCGTTCATTTTACACGTATGACGAATGGGGAGATTGAATGTGGTCCAAATGCTGTATTTACTTTTAAACGAGAAGGCTATGCGAAAACTGATTTTTCATTGACCGATACAGTAGATGCATTGTCCTACAAAGGCACATGGAAATTATTTTTCAACAATATGGCTTTTGGCATCAATGAATACCGAAGAGCCTTTTCGAAAAGACTTTTTCTGAAAACCTTACAGCGAATGATTCCATCATTGGAATCCGATGATATTCGTACAGGGCGAGCAGGTGTCAGAGCACTTCTTTTATCGCAGGATGGGGATACACGAGATGATTTTAGAATAGAGTATCATGGAAATTCAATTCATGTTTTGAATGCGCCTTCACCTGCCGCTACAGCTTCCCTTGCCATCGGTGATTATGTGTCTGAGGCAGCTGAAAAACATTTTTCAATTCAATAATTAGGATTTAAACAGTTGCAATGTTGATAATATTTTTTAGACGACTCATGGCAGCATTTAAAATAAAATTACCTTTAGTAAAAACCCCTTATGTTTGACGACGACGAAGACGAAAGCAGTGAAAATTATCTAAAGGAAGATTTAGAGAAATTTGAATCCTA
>CAJWAO010000093.1 GCA_913020765.1 uncultured Flavobacteriales bacterium
AATTATATAATCTACAATTTAGAGGAAGAGGATGGATTTTATGGGATATATGATGGAACAGATAAAGAAAAGAAGGCAGAATTATTAGAATTGTTGCTTGAGGGTGTCGAAAACTACTCTGTTATAACAACTCAGCCTATTACCATCAAACTGTTGGAAGCTCCAATTAGAGCGGCATCAAAAGATGTACGCTCTGCTAGTACCATATGGAACAGTGTAATTGCAGAACTTAAAAACATGAATGAAACAGATTTTGAAAGGATGACAGAAACAGATTTAAAAGCGTTGAAATATGGAGCTATGCTTAGCGCTGTTACGCTAACCAGTCTCAGACAATCAAATACCGAGGCTTGCGATATCCTGAGCAGTTTGAAGGAGGTCTACACGTATGACAGAGGTTTTCTCGCGTTTCTAAAAACACGTTATAACAATTGTAAAGAAGAATAATCAACAATTCAAGTTTGATAAGCTTTATTCGAAACTACTTAGGCGCTTTAGATTGTTTTTTAAATTTGATTGTGAATCGTCTTCTTCCCTTTCTTAAAAATAAATTCATCATCACTTTTGGAGTATTTTTTTTCTACCTCATACTCATAGATGACAACGATATATTTTATGTCGTTAATCAAAAGAAAAAGTTAAATGAGCTAGAACTTCAGAACGAAGCCATGAAGGCTAAACTCAGGCAAACTAAAATGGATTTAAAAAAAATAAGTCAGTTAGATAACCTTGAGGCTTATGCAAGAGAAAAAAAGTTTTTCAAGCGAAAAGATGAAGATATATTCGTAATTACCAGTGACTGAGTGGGCTATTCCAATCTGCCAATATTGATCCGCGAAAATAAAAGTTGAGAATCTCTTTATAATTAAACCCGAGCTTTACCATTTCCATCGCTCCCTCCTGGCATAAACCAATTCCATGACCAAAACCACGTCCTCTCAATAAAATTTTATCGCCAACAGGTTCACAGCTAAAAAAAGTCGAACGGAGTTTGAATGCCGCTCTAAGATCTCGAAGAGGGATACCATAGGAAGGATGAATAAAGAAGGTTTTTCGCTCAGTTTGGGTGAAATTAAATGCCAAGTTTCGATTTTTTCTGCTGGATATATCGAAAAAATAGTTTTCTGAAAGATAATTTAAAAATCTTGATTTGGATATATACATTTCCCAATTTGCTTGCCTCGTGTGAATACAGAAGGTATCTTCATGCGATACATAATTCGGTAAGCAAGTATTCCAGATCTGGTCAGTTTCTGCAGATTGCCCACCACAATTGGCCGAAAAAAAAGTGGGGAAAGAACAATCATTTGAATCCACTAAGACCACTCCATAAGTTTCTTTTACGCCTTCGTTTATTCCTTTAAGTTCACCCTGATAATTGCCATAGTATGCTTGACAGTGCACCGCATCACATAAATGGAAACCCTGATGCATGTGTTTATTAAGATTATTCCTTGCAAAAGATCGGCTAATAATGGCTTGAATTTTATAATACTCCTTTGCACATCGAACTCCCGCTTCTGAAGCTAAAACACCTTCCAAATATGATTCTAAAAAAATGACATTTACTAATTGAATATGTCCATGGAAGGCAGATATTTCAAAATCTCCTTCATATTTTCTTGATTTAATATCATTTTTATTTGTAAGCTTTGGTGATAGTCTAACATAATCAGAATGGCTAGATTGTAGTAAAAACAAGGTATCGTGTATTCCTAAAAACGCATCATTTTGAGCAACATGAATTTGATTTGACGAATTTACTTGTAAATATATTACCCCTCCATGATTTACCTCTGATAAAAACCCCTTATTACTATGAACTTGATAACTGCCATGCAGGACAGTTAATTCAATAGATTGGATTTCATTTTGAGAAAAAAGACGAACCATAAGATTCTGTGCTCCGTAGGGGCATGAATAAATAAGGGCGATAAAAAAAATAAGATCCTTGGTAAATTTCATTTCGTATAAAAACCTAACAAATCCTGTGCAATTTTCTTACTACACCCCTTATTCCCCAATAAATTAATCATCTCATCGTAAGCATTCAGTATGGATAGCTTGTATGCATTATCATAAATCAATCGATCAAGCTCCTTTCGAATCTTAATTATAGTTACGTCGCTTTGAATCAATTCAATAACTACCTCTCTGTCCATAATCAAATTTACAAGTGAAATAAAACGGATATTTACGAGGAACTTTGCAATCTTATATGATAGAAAAGAGCTTTTATAGCATACAACTTGAGGTACTCTGAAAATCGCTGTTTCGAGGGTTGCAGTTCCCGAAGTAACAATTGCAAAATCAGCCGATGATAAAAGATCATACGTTTTTCCAAAAACGAATTCAGCAAACGGATAGTCTTCTTTGTACTTTGTGTAAAATGATGATGGAAGATTCGGGGCACAAGCAACAACTATATTAAACTCGGCATACTTTCGCGTCGCCTCAAGCATGATGTGTAATTTACGTTTGACCTCTTGTTCTCTGCTACCAGGAAGAATCGCAATCGTAGATTTACTTTTGGGAACATTTAACTCCTTTTGATTTACAAAATTATTTTTTGCATCAATCAAGGGATGACCAAAATAAGAAACATCAAAACCCTCTTTCTTGTAATAATCCTTTTCAAAAGGTAAAATGCAATACATTTTGTCTACCGCTTCTTTGATGACCTTAATACGGGATGCTTTCCAGGCCCATATCTGAGGAGAAATGTAATAAGTAACTGAAATACCTTTTGATTTTGCCCATCTAGCCATTCTCAAATTAAAACCAGGATAATCGACCAACAAAAGCATATCCGGTTGAAAATCCTCAATCTGCTTTTTACATAATTTAAAATTATTTAAGATGGTTCGTATATTGAATATAACTTCAATAAAACCCATAAATGATAAGTTCCTGATATGGTTTCTTAGACGAACACCTTGTTTTTGAAGCAAATCTCCACCCCAGCCTTCCCAACATAGAGAGGGCTGAATTAAGTTCATTTCCTTAACAAGATTGGAAGCATGTAAATCACCAGAGGCCTCACCGACAAGAACAAATACTTTATTCATTTATTGAAAAAAATAGGTATACACCATATAAGGTGCAAAACAAATCATCCCAAGTATTATTCCACGTGTCAAATGATATTGCTCCTTATTCAAGAAATAATAAAACCAAAGTAAATTGACAATTATGGACAACGATAAATATTTACTTGTATTCACATTATTATCTGAAATCTGACTCCACACTACTGCAAATTCCATATCGTTTGATAAAGAAAGAAAGTAAACTAAAACAGGAAGAAATAGCATTGGGGTTAGAACGCCAATCAACGTACCGTATAAAAGTTGTCTATTAAAATTCTCCTTCACTGTCCAAGTATTTTAAATCTCTTAAAGCTCCATAATTGGTTAAATCAAAATGGGTTGGAACTATTGTTGCATAGCCCATTTTTAGGTAGTGTAAGTCTGTATCCTCTCTCTGATCCCTGTCAGAAAACTGACCTGTTAACCAATAATAAGGTCTCCCGAACTGATCCCGTCTAGAATCAAATTTATCTTCCCAATAAGCATGGGCTTGAGCACAGACTTTTATTCCTTTCAAATCCCTATATGACACCTTAGGAACGTTTACATTGAGTGCGGTATTGTTCGGTAAACCCTTATTCATAATTTGCGGAATGAGTTCCGTCGCAACATTCTTTGCTGCCGAAAAATCGGCATCCGAATTAAAATCAGCTAACGAAAAACCTATTGATGGTATTCCTTCCATGGCCCCTTCTATAGCAGCAGACATGGTCCCAGAATAAAGTACATTTGTTGAAGAATTCTCTCCATGATTGATTCCGGATAGTAATAAATCAGGCTTACGCTTCAAAATTTCAAAAACTGCAAGTTTCACACAGTCCACAGGTGTACCAGAGCAACTATAGGCTTCAACTCCGTCGAATCCATTATAAGACTCCATTCTGAGAGGCTTTGTAATCGTTATTGCATGTCCCATACCAGACTGAGGCTTATTGGGTGCAACCACTAAAACATTACCAAATTCACTTGCCACTACGACAAGTTCTTTTATGCCTTTGGCATGCACACTATCATCATTTGTTACTAAAATGGTTCTGTTCATATCTTGATACGAAAATAATCAATATAAGTGATTCAATTTTTACTTTTGATCAAACTAACTAACGATATTTTGATAAAACCTCATAATAAATTTGCTTTTTGTTTTGTGGCATGTGCACCAATACGAAGTGATGCTAAAGATGAAAGTGAAATTGTATCACAGTTGGTTTTTGGAGAACCAGTAAAAATCGTTTCCTTAGATAAAAACTGGTGCTTCATTAAATCTTGTGTTGACAGTTATCAAGGATTTGTAGATCCAAAACAACTGCAACCTTTAAGTCAGCAAGAGTGCGAGCGTTGGCAAGAGGAATACTGCTTTTTAAAGGCGCTTGAAGGAGTGGTAATCAATGAAAGTGAAGCATATCGAATTCCGAGAGGTAGTTTTGTAGGAAAAGAAGATTTTTTTTCAATTGGAACACGTCGATACCAAAATATTTCAGTTCAAAAAAGCTCTTCGCTCTGGGAAACTTCAAAAGAATATATCAATACACCGTATTTGTGGGGAGGAAAAACTCCGTGGGGTATAGATTGTTCGGGTTTGACTCAAGTTATCTATCGTATTTATGGTTATAATCTCCCAAGAGATGCCTACATGCAAGCCAATGAAGGAGTGCTTGTCCAGTATGTGGATAAAAAGCCAGGAGATTTAGCATTTTTCGAAAATTCCAGTGGTAAATTAACCCATGTAGGTATTGTAGGTCCAAAACATCAAATCATACATGCTGCGGGATTCGTGAAAATCGATCTGTTGACTGTAGAGGGTATTTGGAATGAAAAATATAATAGGCAAACACATAATTTAGCACAAATAAGAAGAGTTCTATAAACTCAATGTTTTTTCCATTAATTTTATTTTGGCTTATTGAATGTTATGGAGGAGAGAATCGCTGACTTGAATGATAAATTTGAGGATGGAATGACTAAAGTTATTGACAATCCTGAGTAATCATTTCAAACTGGAAAATTAATCTGTAAAATATCCGACGAATTAAAATTAGAGCACTCAATGGCCAAAGGTCATCTGCTTCAAGC
>CAJWAO010000094.1 GCA_913020765.1 uncultured Flavobacteriales bacterium
TCGGTAATAATTCACTCGGCTTAATATCGTTAAGAAAAGCACTCCATTTGTCGTAATCTTCAGTGAAATCCATGGATATGTCTGGCAGAATGGTAATTAAAAGTCGAGACAACTGTTCTTTTCGGGCGTTTAGATTGTAAAAAATTTCTTCAGAATCTACCCTGTACAGAAGATCATTCTTGGCAAACTTTGTACCTGGTTTAATGAATAAATCTCCTTCTTTTAGCCGTCCTGATATTTCAAACGCTATATCCAATTCTGAAAATGGAACGATTTGTCCATACGAATTTATCTTCAAAGACCTTTCCTGATTTTCAACCACACAAACTGAAATATATTTCTTGGTTTCGGCATCCTTTATTTCTTTAATTTCCTCTTTCTGGTTGGCGAGCACAATGGCGTATAAGCCGCCAGTGGTTGCCAAAACTATGGCAAAAAGTATAATTTGATTTTTTTTCATTGAACGAACTGCTAGCCTATGTGGTTAAGTAGTAAAAATAGTCATTCTCATGACGATTTGGCATCAAATTTAGCGCAATAATGTCTAGATCTATAATTGGATAGGCTTTTGTTTTGCCGTATATTTGAGTAACT
The DNA here is from genome assembly GCA_913020765.1 of uncultured Flavobacteriales bacterium. Taxonomy (GTDB): domain Bacteria; phylum Bacteroidota; class Bacteroidia; order Flavobacteriales_D; family Crocinitomicaceae; genus UBA952. The sequence goes on from CAJWAO010000094.1 coordinate 595, forward strand.
GTCTCGCCATGAAATATTTTATTTTTTCTCTTTTTGTATTTCCCTTTTGTTTTTGGGGACAGTTTCAATTTTCATTTTCTGATTCAATTCAAGTCATAAGTAATAATACTGCACTTAATATGCCTTGGGCTGGTGGTTTAAATTACCCGCAACTTTCAAGTATTGATTATGATTTTGATGGGGATTTAGATTTGCTTGTTTTTGATCGAAGTAGCAATCAGCTGAAAGTATTCGAGCACAAAATTGGAGCTCAAGGGCATTTTTACGACTATGACCATAATGGGGCACAATGGTTTCCTCAGGATTTAAGATATCGTCTTTTTGCCATCGACTATGACGGTGATCAACGAAAGGATCTATTTGCCTATGGGATTGGTGGTTTAAAGGTATATCGTAATACCGGTGACGTAATAAGCGGACTATCCTGGCAAGTTGCTGAAGAAATTCTTTATTCTGATAATTGGGGCACCTCTTTAAACCTTTATGTGAGTTCAACTGATATTCCTGCGATTGTTGATGTGGATGGCGATGGTGACATCGACGTATTGACCTTTCATATCGGTGGAGAATATTTGAGGTACCATCAAAATCAAAGTATGGACTTGTATGGCCATGCAGATTCGCTTCAATTTGAGTTGAAAAACGAATGCTGGGGAACTTTTCGTGAGGATATAAGCACCAATACAGTTTATTTAAATGATGATACTGCACCTTGTACCACCGGGAATGTTCCGAATCCTGAATTTCCATTAATTGAAGAAAAGAAAGTAAACGATGAAAAGGCACATTCAGGCTCAACGATACTTGCCCTAGATATTGATGGGTCAGGTGTGATGGACTTAATACTGGGTGACGTTGCGTTTCCAAATTTAAATCTAATGATCAATGGAGGTACAGAGGTGAATCAAAATTCTGCAATGGTCTCCACAGATCCTCTATTTCCTTCAAATAGTATTCCTGTTAGCATGCAATTGTTCCCAGCTGCATTTAATTTGGATGTTGATTTTGATGGTGTAAAGGATTTGATTGTAGCACCGAATGCCAAAAATATTTCTGAAAATGAAAAAAGTGTGTATTTCTATAAAAATACGGGTAGTAATCAGGTGTCTAACTTTGTGTTTGAAACAAAGGAATTCCTTCAGGGTGACATGTTGGACCATGGTACTGGTTCAATTCCTGTTTTAGCGGATGTTGATGGTGACAACTTAAAAGACTTAATGGTTGCCAATATTTTCGCCTATAAACCCGTATTGAATAAGGAGAGCCGAATTGCATACTACAAGAATACAGGGACCTCTTCATCTCCAAAATTCACACTTATTGATCGGGATTTTCAAAATCTTTCAGCATTAGAGGTTGGAATACGTATATATCCCGCTTTTGGTGATTTAAATGGGGACCTAAAAAATGATATGATTTTGGGTTTAGAGGATGGAACACTTTCTTATTTTATAAATAATTCTTCGGGGAATATCCCTTCTTATGCTCCACCAATTTTTAATTTGGAGGATGTGAACGGGACTATTATACAGAATGGGTTATATGCCGCACCTCAACTTTTTGATTTAAATAAAGATGGTCTTTTGGATCTAATTATCGGGGTTAAAACAGGTGAACTTATTTATTACCAAAATGTGGGGTCCTCTGCAAATCCATCATTCGAACTTGTTACGAATTTTTTAGGGGGTATCGATGTTGCGGAGTCATCTCCTAATGGATATGCTGCACCATGCTTTTTTCGTGAAAATGATACTACCTATGCATTGATTGGTGCTGCGGATGGCTTTTGTTATTTCGCAAAGGGAATTGATGGGAATATTGGTGAAGGTCAGGTTTTTGATGATTTGATCGAGGATTATTTGGGCTTTGGTGTCGGTGCTTATAGCACTTTTGGTATTTCCAATTTAGATGAGGATGGTGAACTAGATCTATTTGTTGGGCAAGACCTGGGTGGGTTGTTTTATCTTGAAAATGATTCTAACAATAGTGCGGGACTAGTTGATTTAGAAAATGAGCCGATTATCTCTTTTTGGCCGAATCCATTTAAAAGTGAGCTTTTTATCGAGTTGATAGATCAATCTGAAAATATAACAGCAGATTTATTCAACTTGGCTGGTGAATTCATTCAATCTTACACACTTTGCAAAAAAACAAATGTTTTCAATCTAGAACATTTGGATTCAGGTGTCTATTACATGCGTTTATCTAATGGGCGTGGGACAGTTAAGTTGATTAAGTTTTAGCTTATTTAATATTCAAATTTAAAACATCCTCACCCATGAGGAGACATTTTAGATTGTCTCCAATCTTCACTTCGCCAACACCCGAGGGAGTTCCCGTATAGATGAGGTCTCCTTTTTTTAAGGTAATGAATTTCGAAACGTATGCAATGATTTGGTCAAAAGTGAAAATCATGCTCTGGCTTGAACCTTTCTGAACGATCTCACCGTTTTTCTCCAATTCAAATTTAATTTCTTCTGCCTTATTTTTGATTGGAATCCATATCTTCGATAATGGAGCACTTTGGTCAAAGCTTTTTGCAATCTCCCAGGGAAGCCCTTTTTCTTTGCAATTTTGTTGAATATCTCTTGCTGTAAAGTCTAATCCCAAGGTACATGACGAGTAATATTTATGCGCAAATTTTTCGTCTATGTTTTTTCCGACCTTGTCTATTTTCAGAACGATTTCACATTCATAGTGTAGATTTTTTGTGAATTTCGGATAAAAAAAGTCACGTGTTCTTAAAAGGGCTGATTCCGGCTTCATAAAAAAAATAGGAGCGGGGGGCAGTGGAGCATTCATTTCCTTGGCATGTTCAACATAATTTCTTCCAATGCAAATGATTTTCATTTGTTAAATTTCTTTTGAAGTGCACTGAGTTTATCGTCCATACTTTTGGCTTCCTGCATTCTTTTTTTCTCCTTGATTTCCTCCATTGCCTTGCGCAAAACGGATTTGGTATATAGCGGAAAATCGGCTTCAAGCATCCATCCATAATAACCTGGTTCAGCCTTGGCCACTGCTGAAATGGTTTTGCCTTTATGTTTACCGAAGTTATAGATCACCTCTTCATCACTATTCAGCGCAATACGCCCAGCTAAATCTAAAATTTTATGCTCACCTGCTCTCGAGAGCTGCGCCAATGATTGAACATCAGAGTTTAGCTTGTATTTTTCGATTTGTTTATCTAGAACTTCCCAAGTAGCTTTTGTGTCACTCATTGCGTCATGCGCATTCTCTAAATCTTTTTGACAATAAAACTTATACGCTGCGACTAAGGTCCTTTGTTCCATTTTGTGGAAGATGTTTTGGACGTCAATAAATTCCCTTTTTGTAAGGTCAAATTCTACTCCCACACGCAAAAACTCCTCTGCCAATACAGGAACATCAAATTTATTAGAGTTAAATCCTGCTAGATCTGATTCTCCAAAAAAAGTTTTAATTTTTTCGGCTTGTTCCCTAAAAGTAGGAGCCTCACGAGCCATCTCATTACTAATACCATGAATATCAATCACTTCTTGAGGAATTTCCATTTCAGGATTAACAAGTAAGTTCAGTTCTTCTTGTTTTCCATCAGGATGAATTTTCAATGCGGCAATTTGGACGATACGGTCTTTTCCAACCTGAAGACCAGTGGTCTCTAAATCAAAAACACAAAGTGAGTTTTTAAGCGTAGCATTCATATGCCGAGCGGAAAATGCATTAAGGAATGATAATGAACTCTGTTCTTCGATTTAATTGATGTTCTTCCTTCGAGCAAGATGAACATTTGCAATTGGTTACAGGCTGGCTTTCACCATAACCTTTGGATACAATGCGGTCAGAATCTGTAATTCTCTCTGCGATGTAATCTGCTGCAGATTTCGCACGTTTTTTCGAAAGTTTCGAATTGTATCTCCAAGAACCTCTGCAATCGGTATGGGATCCTAACTCAATTTTAACTTCTGGGTTTTCGTTCATAAGCTTGACGATTTTGTCAAGTTCAACTTTTGCATCTTCTCTGATGTCAAACTTGTCAAAGTTGTAGTAAATCATGAATGGACCGAGGTCTGTGCCGATTTCTTTTTTATCGAGCATATAAGAGAGCGAGATGAGTGAATCCGCAGCCAGCTGCGTATTGAGTTCATAAGTCGCTAAAAGATAGCCATCTGCACTGACTGTGACAGTATATTCAAGTTTATGACCAAATGGTTTTCGGTCTACTAACTGTGAAACAAACTGTCCGAGAGAATCTGTGGTTAACACTTCGGCCTCTTCTGAACCACTCGTAAATACGATTTTTGCATTTGGAATCATCTCTCCTGACTTACGATCGGCAACCACTCCTTCAAGCATATATTCGAAGAATGGAATAATAACTTGTTTTTCTTCGTCGAGAAGCACACGTTTGTATATTTCTTCGTATGCCAAGTCACAATTTGTGGAGAAATTATCCGTGTAAGGATTTACAGTCTGATCGTTATAATAGTAGGCTAATTGGTAATTTTTGCATTTTTCAAGTTTGGATAAAAATATACCATCTCTAATTCGTGGTTTTAATATTGTTGTCTGCTTTGG
>CAJWAO010000095.1 GCA_913020765.1 uncultured Flavobacteriales bacterium
GGAGTCTGTCACCGAAAGATTTAGTCAGGTTTTCTACAGAAAGAAAGTTCATCGCATTCGAATTGAATGCGAATTTATAAAATATCCGTACATTTAAATCATAGGCTCTGTTTACCAAAAGTATCCCCTCATGAGTCACAAAAAAAATCAGAAAATGAAAAAATTATTTATCCTCTTTATCCTTTTTGCACAATTCTCAGTGCTAGCTCAAGCTCCAGAAGGAGTTAATTACCAGGCCGTAATCAGAGACAATACTGGTGGTTTAATTTCCAATGCTATGATTGGATTAAAAATCGTGATTATGCAAGGTTCAATAAATGGAGCTTCTGTTTTTGAAGAAAGCTTTGATGTCTCAACGAACGACTTTGGGTTGGTGAATGTCGTGATAGGCTCAGGCACGTATATTTCAGGTGACTTTTCTTCGATTGACTGGAGCAATGGTCCATATTTCATTGAGATTTCTGCAGATGAAAATGGAGGGACGGCATATGAGGTAATGGGAACACAAGAATTAATGAGTGTGCCATATGCTTTGTATGCAAAAACCGCGGGTAATGGGCCACAAGGCGAACCCGGAATTCAAGGAGAAACTGGACCACAGGGTCCTCAAGGAGAACAAGGTCCACAGGGAACTACAGGGCCGCAAGGAGCACAAGGTATCCAGGGGGAAACTGGACCCCAAGGACTTCAAGGCGAACAGGGTATTCAGGGAGAGACTGGACCCCAAGGGCCACAAGGTGAGCAGGGAATTCAGGGCGATATTGGGCCGCAAGGTTTACAAGGACTTCAGGGTGAGCAGGGGATTCAGGGTGAGCAAGGCATACAAGGGCTTCAAGGAATTCCAGGTCAGAATGGCGCAAATGGTGAAGATGGTGAAGATGGACTTTTACCCAACGGTACTGCAATCGGGAATACAACTTTTTGGAATGGTACTGAGTGGGTCGTTGATGACAACAACATATTTAATTCGGGGGGAAATGTTGGTATTGGCGTGGTTCCTAATGCGCGATTGGAGGTGGCAGGTGACATAGCAATTAGCTCTCCCTTCAAATACAAAGTCAAAGACGCGATTGATGGCGATAATTTCCTAATGTATGAACCCACGGTAGATGGATTACGACTCAATGGATATGATGCGGTGTTCATTACGACCACAGATGGGACTAATGCAACAGCAGGCCAAGATTTGGTCGTAAGAAATGGACGCGTGGGCATTAATACGAATACGCCATCCCAAGGATTGCTTCATGTAAATGGTTACTACGCTGATCCCTTCGGAAACTTTACCTACTACGCGACAGGACCAAATTTTGGAACCGCAGCGGGTACAAATTTAAATACGAGCATTTTCGCTACCCATAGGGTCGTGGCCGGAGAATTCAATGCAATTTCTGACGCAAGGATTAAAAATATTGAGGGTATATCAAATTCAGATTTAGACCTTGAAACCTTGAATAAGATAGAGGTGACGGATTACCATATGATAGATCCTTCTCACGGAGATCAGCCAATAAAGAAAGCTATTGCACAACAGCTTGAAGAGGTCTACCCTCAGGCTGTTTCAAAATCAACAAATTGCATCCCGGATATCTACATGTTGGCAAAATGTAGCTCGGGAAATATTGTAATTCGAAACAACCTTAAAATTGGTGAGCGCATTCGTTTGATTTTTGAAGACAAAGAAGAAATTGCGACCGTAGTTTCTGCCGATGAACATAGCATTCAAACGAACCTTGATTTATCGGGAAAAGTATTTGTGTACGGCCGAGAGGTAAATGATTTCAGAACAGTTGATTATCAGGCCATCTCAATGCTCAATGTTTCTGCCACGCAGGCATTGCTCAAAAGAATAGACGCCCTAGAGAAGGAGAATGAAATACTACAGCAGTCAAGCGATGATGTGAAAGCGCTCAAGGCGGAAGTTGATGTGCTTAAAAAGAATGTTTTGCTCTTGATAAATGAGAAAAATACGGCTTCCAATACCAAAGAAAAGTAGAGGCAGCGCTAGCGTAAACGGTCTAAAGAATCCAGTAGTTTCTTGTCTTTTTTAATGCCCAATTGCGCTAAAAAGCAAAAAGGGAGTCCCGCAATTAGTAAGGCATACCCCAACCCAAGCTCGCGTGTGAAGGCACCTTCGGTCAACAATCCTCCACCGACATAATAAAAAACTATAGAGGCCACTACAAGTAGAGCGTACAAGAAAGTACCACCTCTCGCCCATTTCAGCTGACGCTTCAAGTTTTTATAGCTCATAAGGGTCATGAAAAGAAACAAACAGAAGCCAATCACAGAGAGATAAATAGGGATGCTTTTATGTATTGTTGATAGCTCCCCCTTCAATGATTCTACACCATAAACGGAAAATATAAAGGCCTCATTGGGTTGTACAAATCGATAAAATTCTAAGCCCATGCAGGTAGAACCCAAACAGATGATGGCTAGAAACAAATAAATGGTTTGAATGCGTTGAATCATACTTCTCTTCTATAATTGATTTGATTTTTGCCTTAAATAATGGTCTAATATTGTAATTGCTGCCATCGCCTCCACGATTGGTACTGCTCTCGGAACAACACAAACATCATGACGGCCCTTACCTTCAATGGTCACCTGCTCACCACTTGAGTTTATGGATGATTGATCCTGCATAATTGTGGCCACTGGTTTAAATGCCACACGGCAGACGATGGGCATTCCGTTAGAGATACCACCTTGAATACCGCCAGAGTTATTTGTTTTGGTCTTACCAGAAGTATCGAAAATATCATTGTGTATGCTTCCTGGCATGGTCACACCCGAAAAACCAGAGCCATATTCGAAGCCTTTCACCGCATTAATGGATAACATCGCTTTTCCTAAATCTGCATGAAGCTTGTCAAAAACTGGTTCGCCAAGTCCAATTGGGACATTCGTAATGATACACTGAATAACTCCTCCTAAGGTATCTCCCTCAAGCTTACGCTCGGAAATGAGTGCTTCCATCTTTACCGAAATTTCTTTGTCCGGACATCTTAACAGCGATGCTTCAATTTCTTCCTTTTGGTGAAAATCAGATGCATCCATAGAGATGGAGCCAATCTGCCTGACATACGTTGAAAATTCTATACCGATACTTTGCAACACCTGCTTGGCAATAGCACCAGCGACAACACGACATACAGTTTCGCGTGCACTAGACCTTCCTCCTCCTCTGTAATCTCGAATGCCATATTTTTTTTCATACGTAAAGTCCGCATGAGATGGCCTGTAATTGTCTTTGATGTGTGAATAATCCTTGGAATTTTGATCTTTATTCTGAATCGTGAATCCAATAGGGGTTCCTGTGGTTTTGCCTTCAAATATTCCCGATAAAAAGACTACCTCATCGGCTTCTTTTCTTTCGGTCACATATTTATTCTGCCCAGGTTTTCGTCGATCAAGCTCAGCTTGAATCAAAGCAATATCCAAGTTAATACCAGCTGGACAACCATCAATCACACCTCCCATGGCCAAACCATGAGATTCACCAAAAGAGCTTAAGCAAAAAATTGTTCCAAAAGATGAACCTGCCATATTGCAAATTTAGGTCTTTTTACGCTTAAAGATAGGAACGGTTGAGCACGGCTCTCCATACATAATCGATTTGACAACAGGTTGCAGAAAACCAACCAATTCAGACATGGCAAAGGCTGGCTCCGAAATATCTGAGCATCCCTTGATGATGACACGCTGGTCTTTGAAATCATTTAGATCAAGTCTATGGATTTTTTTTAAAATTAAAACACGTCTGAGCTGTTTTTCGGTTCCTACCACAACCGCCTCGCATATTTCTGTGAGCTGAGATGAAACAAGCATGAAAGCCCAGGTGGGTACAATGGCATCAGTGGAGCAAAAAATGTAAACTCCCTTTCCTTGGAAGGAGGACCAATCTGTTTCTTTGATCCATGCACGAAAATCTTTTTCTTTAAGAACCAAACCTTTCCAAAGCTGTTCGGATAGGTCAATTGGAACAATCGCACAAGACGGCTTGTAGTCAGCAAGATCCATTTGAACGATTTTTCTTTCTTTAACTTTATTGCGAATTTCCATACCCTACAAATTTACAACTTCGAATCCATATTTTTACCTTATCATTGACATTGTGTCATGAATATAATTCAGGCATGCTCTTTGACAAACCTAAGCTATGCAAGATTCAAATCAATTCGACAAAAGTTTCGGGAGGTCTATGCTCCCGGGTGCCTTGCTATTGTTTTTGATTTGGATGGTCTTTTGGGCCGACTCCCTTTTTTTATTTCCATTTTTCAAATTAGGCGTCCTTCCAGCAGATCTGGACGGACTAAAAGGAATTCTACTAATGCCCCTTGTGCATTCTAGTGAAAACTTTAAGCATATCTTTAACAACTCAATACCGATTTTTTTACTCACAACGCTGCTCTTCTATTTTTACAAGGAAATTGCCCTACGTATACTGATTTTTAGCTGGGTATTCACAGGACTCGGGGTTTGGCTCTTTGCAGCCAATAGAGGTGCCTACCATATCGGCATGAGTGGAGTGATCTATAGCTTGGTTGCCTTTCTTTTTACGTCTGGTACACTCAGAAAATACAAACCGCTGCAAGCAATATCACTTTTTATTGTTTTTGTATATGGTAGCTTGATCTGGGGAATCCTTCCAATTTCACCAAGAATATCTTGGGAGGGGCATTTCATGGGATTCATTGTAGGCATTATTTTAGGACTCATATACCGAAAGCAAGGACCTCAGCGGCCAAAATACATGTATGAAATAGAAAAAGAATTGGGCATTGAGCCGCCTGATCTTGAAGGACAGTATTGGCAAAAAGTCCGAGAAGAGGAGGAGAAAAGAACAGAAGAAGAAAAAGCACTTAAAATCATTTATCACATCAAAAATCAGGATAACGAAAAGCCGAACTCAGATAAATAAAGCTGTAACTTTACCAAAATATTAAATCCAGAAATAAACGTAATACGTTTATTTCTTTGGTCAGTAAAAACAAACAATTCCGTGCAACTAAAAGGGATAAAACTGCGTTTTACTATAAAGGAATAACTCAGAAATAAACGTATTACGTTTATTCCCTCGTTGGCAGTAATTAAATGAAGATGACAAAAAAGATTCAAATAATATTAATGATA
>CAJWAO010000096.1 GCA_913020765.1 uncultured Flavobacteriales bacterium
CAACTGCTTTGTTGTATGTTCCACTGTAGCTGAATACCACAATTAAAACAAGTACCAGTACACCGATAATAAGTAAAATAGATTTTTTCATTGTTTGATTTTTATTTGTGTAAAAATAGAAAATTATTGCTCCCGCCAGTTTATAATCTCACTAAGATTCAAATCCTTTTGAAAATATAAGTGGCTTAAATGCAGCAATATACGATATTTAGAAACCCTAAAACTTAAGAAATTTAGTAAATAAATCTTCCAACAAGTCTAAGGAAGTTTGGTCTACCATAAATTCATCGTCTACCAGATTATGAATTCCACTAAACTTAGGTTGTCTCGAAAAAACTTCAACCTCAAGATGATGCAAAACATCTGTAAAATGACTCTGAGGTCTGATACCCCCGCCACGACCAGCTGCAATTCCTATCAAGCATGCCTTTTTGTCCCTAACTAATTTAGGGTCTATAGCATCCATAAAGGACTTGAGTACCCCCGGATAGCTGCCTTGGTATTCAGGAATGACGAAGACAATTCGGTCGGCTTGAGCCATATATTTGTCAATAAAACCCGCATACCCGGTGGAGTCTTCATCATACATCACAGAGAAGAAATTCTCAGGCAGCTCCGTCAAGCAGCAAACTTGAACTGCCTCGCCATACCCTTTGAGCAACTTTTCGCAGGTCCTTGAAACTTTGAGGCTGTTGCTTTTTAAACGATTTGTCCCCGATACAATAGTTATCATTCGAAACTTTTTACGAAGGTAATACTTCCTTTAGAATAGTAGTTAAATTATGGTGATACAATTCGAGTGAAAAGCTTAACTTGCCTATAAAATTGAATCAAGTTTATGTCAAATGATACAATGCCTTTTCGCGCAAATGAACGCAATCGCGCCATTACAATTTGGGGCTCAATCACTTTGATTTTCTCAACCGTCGTTTATTTTGGAACGAATGAAATTGCTTCAAAAAGCGAGCATTTTTATAAGCTTTACTTCGAGTTTGAAAGAGACATTCCTATGGTTCCTTGGATGGTTTATATTTACCAATCGTTTGCTCTATTGATTGTTATCACATATTTCTCGATAAAGTCTCCACAGAAAATAAAAGCATACTCTATTAGTTTTATGAGTAGCTGTGGCATCGCTGCGGTTTTTTTTATACTCTTTCCTACAGAGCTCGGATTCTCAAGAACTGAAAACATTGAAGGTTACGAGTTTATGTACAATCTACTTCACATGATTGATAAACCACATAATTTAGCCCCATCACTACATATCACATATTCCGCATTGGGTGCCTATGTTTTATCATCTGAAATTCAGTCAAAATTCCTTAAAAGAATGATTTGGCTTTGGTTTCTTCTCATCTGTAGCTCTATTGTATTGGTTCATCAGCACCATCTCTTCGATATTTTTTCTGGAATACTACTGTCTTATTTCGTTATTAATTTTGTCTTTAAAAAAATGAAAAATAAATAGCTCATTATTTGGTTGAATACATAGAATTATTCAAATAGCCAATGATTGCAGGCACTGGAATATTGTTTGAACTCATTCGTAATGTTCCCAAAAAAATCAGACTGTTTTAAAGCAAAAAATAGTTGATAAAAAGTTGATCTGAGGCAAAACAAGTTGGCGATAATGTTGTTACAACATAAATTCTTTTGCATAAAGTAGAACGATAGTTAAATCGCGACTCATATTTGCAAAAATTTTCTAACGTGATAAAAGAGCAAAAATGAGTAAGAAATATATCCTCGATTTAAAAGAAGTTAAATTGAGCGACTTAGAGCTGGTCGGTGGCAAAAATGCATCTCTCGGAGAAATGATTCAAAACATAGGAGACCTCGGAGTAAATATTCCAGGGGGATTTGCAATCACGGTGGAAGCCTATTGGGAATTCATTAAGTTCAATGAATTAGATCAAGCCATTCGCTCATTGATGGATGGTTTGGTAAAAGATGATTTGGTTTCATTAAGAAAAGTAGGTCTTGAAATCAGACAGCTGATAAGAAATGGCGAGTGGCCCGAGGCCTTAAAGGAAGAGATAACGGCGAGTTACACTTTGCTTTCCCAAAGATACGAACAAGATGCGACCGATGTAGCAGTGCGCTCCTCAGCAACTGCTGAAGACCTTCCCGATGCGTCCTTTGCCGGACAACAAGAAACATATTTAAACGTAAGAGGCTCCCAACAAATTTTAACCTCTGTAAGAAATTGCTTTGCCTCATTATTTACGGATCGTGCGATATCGTACAGGAATAATTTTGGATTTGATCATTTTGACGTTGGCTTATCGGTTTGTATTCAAAAAATGGTTCGTTCCGATCTTGGTGCCTCCGGTGTCGCATTCTCTTTGGATACGGAAAGTGGTTTCAAAGAGGTTGTTTTAATTAACGGCTCATATGGGTTGGGTGAAATGGTCGTTCAAGGTACAGTGTCTCCTGACGAATTTATCGTGTATAAGCCCACATTAAAAGAAGGGTTCAAATCCATAATCGAGAAGAAGATGGGTAAAAAAGAGAATAAAATGATTTATTCAACTGACCCTGGTACACTCGTCAAAACCGTACACGTCGGCAATACGCAACAGAATGAATTTTGTATTACTGACGAACAAGCCCTTCAGCTCACACAGTGGGTTTGCATCATTGAAGATTACTACACCAAAATTAAGGGGCATTGGTGCCCGATGGATACCGAATGGGCAATTGATGGACTGTCAGGAGATTTATTTATCGTTCAAGCAAGACCTGAGACCATTCACTCTCGAAAAAAAGACAATGACCTAGTGGAATATATCATGGATGATAAGATGGGAGAAAAAAATATCCGACTATCTGGTATTGCAGTAGGAGATAAAATTGGTCAAGGAAAAGTTCAAAAAATGTATTCTCTCGATGGAAGAGATGGCTCATTTGACGGGTCCAACTTTAACGAAGGAGATGTCTTAGTAACAGAGATGACCGACCCTGATTGGGAACCAATTATGAAAAAGGCTTCCGCAATTATAACCAATAAGGGGGGGAGAACATGTCACGCAGCAATCGTTGCGAGAGAAATGGGGGTTCCAGCAATCGTTGGAACAGAAAATGGGACAGAAATTTTATTAAATGGAGATGAAATTACCGTGAGCTGCGCAGAGGGAGACGAAGGGAAGGTATATGAAGGCATCATTCCATTCAAGCTTAAGAAAACGAAGCTTGACAAGCTACCCAAAACGAAAACGCCAATTATGCTGAATGTAGCCTCGCCGGATCTAGCATTTAAATTTGCACAAATTCCCAATGCAGGCGTTGGTTTAGCGAGAGAGGAGTTTATTATCAATAACTACATACAGGCCCATCCATTAGCTTTACTAAAACACAAAGAGCTGGGTGACGAGGAACTTACAAAAAAGATTGATGTATTAACTCGTGGCTTCAGGGATGAGGAAACATTCTTTGTAAAACGACTATCCTATGGGGTGGCAAAGATTGCGGCCGCATTCTATCCGAAGGAGGTGATTGTCAGAATGTCCGACTTCAAATCTAATGAGTACTATAATCTTCTCGGAGGTAAATATTTCGAACCATCTGAAGAAAACCCAATGATTGGCTGGAGAGGAGCCTCACGTTATTATTCTGACGAATACGAATATGCTTTTGGTATGGAATGTAAAGCCATTAAGCGAGTTCGAGAAAAAATGGGCCTTAAGAATGTAACGGTTATGATTCCATTCTGCAGAACAGTTGAAGAATTACATCGTGTCTATGCGGTCATGAAAAAATACGGATTAGAACGAGGGAAAGAGGGACTTAAAGTCTTTCTCATGGCAGAGCTTCCTTCAAATATTTTAATGGCCGAAGAATTTGCAGAGCACATTGATGGATTTTCTATAGGGTCAAATGACCTGACGCAATTGACACTCGGGTTGGATAGAGACTCCTCATTAGTCGCCCACATATACGACGAAAGAAACCCAGCCGTTAAACGTTCGATTTCCAGCCTGATAAAAGCAGCAAGGAAAAGCAATACTAAAGTCGGTATATGTGGTCAAGGGCCATCTGATTATCCTGATTTTGCGCAGTTTCTTGTTGAGGAGGGGATCGATACAATATCAGTAACGCCTGACTCGATGCTCAAAACCATTACGGCCATCAACAAAATTGAAAATAAAAAACCCGCAGAGGTTTAAAGTTGTTGATTAGACCTCGTTAACCTAAAAAGACTGAATACCTTAATCGAGAGGATTGTCTTAAATGTTTCTGCATTTTGGTAAACAATGCTAATTAAGGATTATTGGTTTCCGTATCGGAGTATGCTGCACCTGAAATTCTAAAACATATGAGCCTCTCTCAAAACTGCTTAAGTCTATAGAACCCTCTGAAAAATCATTCCAAGAGAAAACTTTGTTCCCAAGCATATCCATTAAGATTAATTCGGTATCCCATAAAGACTGAGGCGTAACAATTTTTATAATTCCATCGGCGGGATTCGGGTAAATAACAATCTGGGCATTCAATAATAATTCAGCCCCCGACTGATTTTCGCAAAACTCTACACCGGTAATGCTTTCGGGAATTTGACCATTCATGTCTTGATTGATAACTAAAACACCATCAGGACCAAATATTTTATACCCCGCATATTCAGGTTCAAAGCTCTGTCCACCAATATATTCAAAGTCAAAAATATCACCATTATTTGCTTGAATGAACGTGGTTTGCTCATAGTTAAAGTAGAATGGGATTGGTAAGTATAAGGAATCATTTTTATATACATCTAGTCTGTTGTTGCCCCAGCCCTCACCGTATTCATGGCTCATCACTATTTCTATAGTTCCACAAGTAGGTGTTGTAGGACAAGCTAGAAGACCAATAGAATTCCCTTCCTGCTGACCACTCGAAGTGATAAGCTGATTGTTCCCATCAACCACACTGTAATATTGATTACCCCCAAATCCCGCTGGTAGATAGTACAGGTTTACAATGTCTCCTTCATCTACAGCAAATTCAAACGAAGCGCTTGAGCTTACAGGACCGTTTTCGATTGAAATTATTTCACCAGCAACCTCAACATATAAATCTGTGTCTTCCCAGCCATCTCCATCGTCATCATACATATTCAGGGTCCATGTACCACAGGTACCTATAGGCG
>CAJWAO010000097.1 GCA_913020765.1 uncultured Flavobacteriales bacterium
AGTAACTTCCATGCCACCTCATTTGCTGCTACACCATGGCTCCATGTGGAAATCACCACTGGTTTTTGTGGACTAAAATTAAATCTAGACACCTCGTTATTCACACCCAATAAGGACTGGGGTTTTAGTATAGAAACTAAAGCAGATACCATCCCAAATTTAAAAAATGACCTTCTTTTCATAGCTGTTATTTTCTTTGTTCATTGCTCAGCCAACGACGAAATGCATTGGCATTATTCACATGCTGACGCCCTGAATTCGTAAAATTATGCCTCCCTGAATAATCTGCTTTGGCACACATAAAAATATAATCAACCGAGGCCGGATTTAGAACGGCCTCCAGCAATTCAGTTCCTACAATACATATAGGCCCAGGAGGTAGACCTTCATTTTTATAGGTATTATAGCTACAATCAATATCCCTATGCTCATAAAGGAGTCGTTGCACTCCATCTAATTTACTGCCCCAACAGAACTTAAAGGTAGGGTCAGATTGAAGCTTTATCTTTCGTTTCAATCGGTTCAAATACAAACCCGCTATGATTGGCCACTCGTCAGAAATTCGAGATTGCTCAGAGTAGACAATGCTGGCTAAGGTATATGCTTGACTAGGCTTTTTTAAACCAATACTTTCTAATTTAGATTTTCGACTTGAATTCCAAAAAGATTTAAATTCGCTTGCCATTCGCTTTGTAAAAGCTTCTGCATCTGTATCATAAAAAAACCGATAAGTATCGGATAAAAACATGGAAGGAAATTCCGCTTCTGAAAAACCGTATAAACTCCATGTTTCGGGATCTAAGAGAAATTCTGCCAATTCTGAGCTATCTGCTTGAATATGCTTTGCAACCTTTTGACATATTTTTTCAAGTTGGTTCGGACCTGAGCAATTATTAAAAGTCACTTTTACCTCTAGCTCACCATTTCCATTTCCAAGACGATTAAGTTTAAAACCATTCAATAACGAACTGTAGGACATACTCGGCAAAATAACATACTTACCCAAGGCAATATTTCGTGCACTCATATCCTTATATCTGCCGACCGCATTAAATAAATCTTGGTCATCAATAATTCCTTTTTCGAACAATGTGAGAGATAATGAATCCAATTGAGTTGGATTTAAAATATAAAAAGTTTGATTTTCATTATTCAACGTCGTTTTCTGAGAAGCCAAATACAATTTGAATTTAGGATAAGCCAAATAAGCACCGAGAAACAGAATCAGTGCGGCTAGTGCTATTTTCAAAATTCGTATCACAGGTTTAGTTTGAAAGATATTAATGTTGAATCTACAGTTTTCTCAGCATATTTTACATAATTCAGGGATTCAAATAGAGCAATACTTGCTTCATTATGATGTTGTACCATTGCTTTCAAGCAAATTAGTTCGAGCTCCTTTTTCGCATATTTAGCCATTAAAATCAAAGCTTGTCGTGCATAACCTTTGTTCCTCAACAATTTTTCTGCAATTAAAACTCCCACATATGCGTTCCCACTTTTAAAGTCGATATCATACAAATCAATCATGCCAATTGCCGCATTCCTCCGAGAAAGACATACCATCATACGCAGCTGGCTTGAATTGTACACATCATTTTGTTGCTCAATTAAAGCGTATATGTTCTGTAGAGAAACTTTTATTTCAGATTGAGTTACATGCTGAGTTTCTTGATCAAGCTCCCAGAGGTATACACTAAAAGCATCTTTTTTTTCAATTGGTCTTAAGAGTACTTCTTCACTTTTTGGCATGTAGCTTTTTCAATCTTGCATTTATTTCAACAACGTCATAGGCACGGATACCGGCTTCCTCATCCGGAACGTTGTTCGAGTACCAACCGGCAATTAAATCTCTTTTCATTAATTCATTTAAAAGGTCAGAGAGTTTCATGACCTTTTCGGGCATACTCAATGCCTTTTTGATGGGCGACAAACATGAACATTCAGCTGATATCGCACAAGTATAATCCTTATAAACACCTTCAATATCACTCATACTTATCGTAAATCTTAACTTTACCTTTATTAACTTAATATTCTTATTATCAGATATTTGACTTACAAAATTAGTAGGTAAACAATCTTTACCATTGCTTTTTAAACTAAAGAAAACTCCTTCACTAGAAACACCGATGTGAGGTGGTATTTTATCTGTATGGAAAATCCAAATTAAGACATCATTGTCCTCCGATATTGAGGGCAAATTTGGTAAATGATCAAACCTAAATTCATATTTCAACTGTTCCTTCATAGATGAATTTAGCAGGACCAATTAAATGGACCTTGGTAAATTTATTTTCACCATTCGATTCATAAACAACCTGAAGTAATCCTCCTTTTGTTCTTATCTTAATCGAACCTTGTGTGTTCATTTCTTTCGATGCATGTATCAAGGCACATGCCGTTGCTCCTGTTCCACAGGAAAGCGTCTCATTTTCTACACCCCGCTCGTAGGTCGCAATAGATAATTCATTTGAAGCATGCGTAAAAACCAAATTAACGTTCACGCCATCGGCCTCATATTTTTTAGAGTAACGAATTTTCCGTCCAATATTGATCAAGTTATTTGTCTCTAATTTCGTCAAATTGTCAACTGCTAACACCAAGTGAGGTGAGCCGGTATCCAAAAAAAAGCCATCAGTGAAAGGAATGGAATCCATCTCTGCTAGACGAACCTTTTTAGGTAAATCAACGCCAGACATTTCTAGCTTTACTTCATTTTTACATAGCTGCGCAGAGTGCACACCATCAATTGCCTCAAAAGTCACGCTGTAAGAAGAAAGAAATCCAATATCCGCTGCAAACTTTACTGCGCATCGCGCACCATTTCCGCAGAAACTTTTTGACCCATCTGGATTTGAGAAATCCATTAAAAAATCATACTCCTGCGAAGCGTTTAACAGAATGAGGCCGTCAGCTCCAATACCGAATTTTCGATCACATAAGAATCTTTTTACGTCTTCACTAACGTTATTGTAGGTGCCATCCATGTTGTTTACAAGAATAAAATCATTTCCGGTACCTTGATATTTAAAAAATTTGAGTAGCATTATGAAAACAAATGTAATCAATATGACGTTTAAATTGAATGCAGTTGTGCTTAACAATCTTTAACACACCGAGTGTACCAAAATAAACGCTTTAGGTGTTAAACTTGTAAACAAAATATTAATTAATGAAATTAAATACCTCTCTCAAAACATTAGCAATCGGCTTTTTCGGAGGGCTGATGGCAATTGTACTTTTTTTTGAATTCGCCAATCCGATACAAGAACCAAAGGTGCAAAAAAAGGCAGAACAATTAATAGATGGGAATCGAAAGACACTTGGCTTACCAACAAAATTTTCAGGCTTAAATACTACAGACTTTAAGGAGGCCTCTAAAAACTCAATTAATTCGGTTGTACACGTCACAACAAAGGTTGTCCAAACGACCTTTCACAGAGATATTTTTCAAGAATTTTTCTACGGACCTGGCGCTGGTGGTAAAGAGTTCAAGCAATTTGGAGAAGGAGCCGGTTCAGGTGTTATTGTCTCTTCAGAAGGTTACATTGTCACAAATAATCATGTCATTGAAAGCGCAAGTGAAATTGAAGTAACACTCAATGATAATTCCAAATATTCTGCAACAGTAGTTGGAGCAGATCCATCAACGGACATTGCGGTGCTTAAAATTGATAAAGATGGTCTTCCGGCCATTGCTCTCGGTAATAGCGATGATTTAGCAATTGGAGAATGGGTACTCGCTGTTGGTAATCCTTTTAATCTAACTTCAACGGTTACCGCAGGAATAGTATCGGCAAAAGCCAGAAACATTAATTTATTAAACAGCCCAAACAAAAGTGTTGTTCCGATAGAATCCTTTATTCAGACTGATGCGGCAGTAAATCCAGGCAATAGTGGAGGCGCATTGGTGAACACCAGTGGTCAACTGGTAGGAATTAATACGGCAATTGCCTCCCAAACCGGAAGCTACACAGGATATTCCTTCGCTGTACCTGTCAATTTAGTTCAGAAAGTAATGAAAGACTTGATTGACTATGGAATTGTCCAGCGTGGTTACCTTGGCGTGCAAATTCAAAACATAACACAAGAGTTAAAAACCGAAAAAGACCTACCAAATCTGAAAGGGGTTTATATCGCTAAAGCCATTGAAGGTGGTAGTGCAGAGAAAGCAGGACTGAAAGAGGGTGATGTTGTTTTGAAGATTGGCACAAAAGAGGTGAACTCTGCTGCTGCACTCCAGGAAGAAATCGGAAAAATGCGTCCTGGAGATAAAGTAGCTGTTACGCTAAGAACTTCTCAGGGTAATCAACAAATTAAAGAAATTGTTTTGAGAAACAAAGAGGGACAAACCAAACTTGTCTCTAAAGAAGAAGTTAAGAAAAATGTTGCCCTTGGGGCATCTTTTGTAGAATTGAGTAAATCCGAAAAAGAGGCGCTCAATATTGATTACGGAGTAAAGATTGAGTCCATCACAGCGGGTAAGCTAAAATCTCTAGGATTGAAGGAGGGTATTATTATTACTAAAATCAATAATGAGGCTGTTCGTAGTGTTGATCAGCTTGCCTCGAAGTTGAATGAATCCAATAGTGGAATACTCTTGGAAATCATGTCTGAAAGTGGGAAAAGAGACTATGTCGGTTTCGGGCTCTAGTGGTCGTTTTTAAGGCACGGTTTTTGACGTATTGAAATTTAGTTTTTGATTAAAAAAAAAGACCTTGAATATTTTTCATTTTGCTTTTTTTGGCTTTACTTTGCCATCTGTAATTGAATAGAATTAATCACCATTATTATCCCTTTTGCGCATGAGACAGCTAAAAATAACTAAATCGATAACGAACCGAGAAAGTCAATCTTTAGACAAGTATTTACAAGACATAGGACGTGAGGATTTAATTACAGCTGAACAAGAAGTCGAACTCGCCAAAAAAATAAA
>CAJWAO010000098.1 GCA_913020765.1 uncultured Flavobacteriales bacterium
ACTGAATTTTATTTTTTTTTCTGCCATTTGGCTGAAATTTTCCCAAGATTATCAATTCTAAAAAATTTGAACCTATTTTCGTTCCACATGGCCATGACCTCTAGGCTTGAACCCTCTGTCTGCCAATTTATCCAATTAATACCGTAACATTTCTCAACCTCAACCTCAGCTCTTTTCGCCTTTTTAAGGCCGTCTTTACCGTAAACTTCATTAATTGGACCAAACTGAAAAACTTGCTCATTGGCTAAAGCCTTGATTCCGGTTTGGGATATCTCTCTTTTTCTAATCAATTTTGATAACATCTTTGTTACCTTCCTACTTGACGCGCCTTTGGGAAGAACAAAGTAGTCTTTTGCCTTATCGTATTCTTTCTTTTGCAGATGGCCCATCAGGCTATCTAGGGCTGAAATCATCGCAGCTCTGCTGGGGCCTTCCTTTTCAACAATCGCATTTGAAGAGGCATCGCCTCCACCACAACTCAACAACAAGGGCAAAACAAACAATGTGCAAACTAGGATTTTCATATTTTGGTCATTTATATTTTTGCCTAAATTAACAAAACACGACATTAACTGTGCCCCAAGTCAACAATGAATATTGGATAAGTAAATGATTTTTTGGCGCTGCACATCTACTGCGACTCTGGGATTGCTATCTTTTTAATTTCAGAGTAATAAATTAATAAGGATTCTGAAAAATTTACTTTCGAAAAAAGATGCAGAGGAAGTGTATACAACTGTGTCCCAACAAGGCCACCAATAAAACCAGCAAAAAATTGATCCAATGGAATTAAAGCAACCCCCATTAATAAGGCAGAACTAATATTGATCACATATGCAGATACGCGCTTTCTTTTATATTTCTTTAAGAAATGTAAAGCCAAGGGGTAATTAGAAAGTTCCGACTCATATTCTTCTCTGAATTTACGGTCAAAGTGATAATTATGTTTTTCCAAATGGTTTTTAAATTCCTTGAACATTTTTAATTTTTGGGTCGAATGAGGACCACTCATAAATTCAGAAATACGATATTTTGTATCAAACGCGCTTTGACCGAAAAAACTCAGACATACGAACAGACAGAAAATAGTTTTCAGAAACTTCATTTTGTTTTTTAGGAGGAAAAATATGAATTATCTGCGAGAGAAGATCATCTCTATTTGTAGTTAACGAGAATCTAAAAATCTGGCCGATAATCCCAGGTTCGATAATCATGAATATCGCCATACAAAATGGATCTTAAAATACCCCTTTTAAAAAAGTAGACCTTGTCATTAAAAATGTAATAGGACACGGGGTTTATACACCTTGTAGAATCATGCCAATAAATCAAGTCTTTAGATCGGTCAACATACCATTTATTGTTTTGAATCTTTTTAAGCAAGGAAGAGACCACAGTATGGTTACCCCTAGTGTATAGTCTCCTAAAAAAACCCATATGCTTCATGGTATCCATGGCGTTTAAATGATGATAGGCGCACTGCAAATGGAAATGCCGCTCTGACATACCGGGCAGAATAACCCCATGGGCCAGATTAAATTTAGGGTTTTCTTGTTTTGCGAGCTTTTCAAGAAAATCCAGCAGTAAAGTCTTCCGTTGTGTATTTAATTCAATGATCTCCTTGGTCAATGGGAAATCAAACTGAGCTCCGGGAATGCTTTTATATCCATTGGAATGGTATGCTTTATTGATTAAAGCCCTCAACCTGTTTAGTATGATCTCCTCAGTTGACGGTAAATCAGTATTGCTCCTCATAAACGGCATAGAAATTATTTGCTAAAACACAAGTCCTCTTCTCGCTCATAAAGATAATCAGGAATTTGATAAAAATAACAAGGACAGCCATGATAGATTAAATAATTAACTTAGTAACTGTGCAATTAAATGAACTCAAATCTGATTTAGGTCTATGAAATTGATTCCATTTTTTTTATTGATTGGTTGCTTTTGTCATGCACAAATTGAAACACCGGAAATTAAAGCGATTCAGCAAAAAATTGATGCTTTAGATAACTCAAAAGCATTACTCAGGAGCGAATTAGAGGCGGCAAAGCTACAATGGATTCAGAATCAAATTAAAGAAATCGGTATTCCAAGTTCAGAAAAAGCTGAAGAGGTTATAGACCATCTCGCTTACAGCTTCAGCTACAATGAGCAACACGAGCAGGCAAATTGGGTGATGCATGTAATTCTTCCTGCCATTTCTGAAGGAAACGCAACTAGATCCAACGATTTTAGAGAAGACCCCCTTGTAACGACAGGAACCTCCGTTGAACAAGATTACTTTTTAAAAGAGAAAAAACCAGATGGCAAATACAAATATGATGGATTTGGGTATGACAGAGGACACCTCGCCCCCTCTGCAGACTTCCGATGGAGTGAGCAAGCACTTTCTGAAAGCTATTTCTATTCAAACATGTCGCCGCAAATTGGAGATTTCAATCGATATAAATGGGCAGAGCTAGAAAACTGGATGCGTGAGTATGTGACCAAAAATAATACGAGTTTAATTATTGTCACAGCCCCTATCCTATCGGATGATCTTCAAAAAATAGAGCGAGGGATAAATAAGGTTTCTATACCTGAATACTTTGTAAAAGTGGCACTTGATATTGAAAACAAGCGTGGTATTGGCTTCATTCTTCCACATCAAAAAATTGAAAGCCCCTTAGAATACTATGCAGTAAGCATTGATAGTGTTGAGCGTAAAATGGGTTATGATTTATTTTCAAATCTCGATGAAACGCTTGAAAATGAAATAGAAGGCAAAACCCCTTATATCGAATGGCTTCCTGAATCTCAAAAAGATGACATCATGGCGATTGCATTAAGTAAGCTGCCTAAGGGCGCTGTTAACACACAACGCGTCAAAGGAATAATGAATGATGGTAGAAAGCATACAGTATGCGGCAATGTTGTAAGTACGAAGAAACATAAAAAGGGACACGTTTTCATCAACCTAGACAAGAAATTTCCAAACCAAGTCTTTAGCCTCTCTATTTTTGAATCTAACATTAAGAACTTCGACTACGAACCCGAGATTTACCTTATCAATAAACAGGTTTGTTTTAAAGGAGAAATTGGAGAGTACGGCAATACTCCGAATATGATCTTACAGCACAGCAAGCAAGTCAGGCTTCTTGAAGACTTCGACTAAATAATGGATTTTAGCAATCCTTAACACCTCATTTAGTAACCATTGAACGAAATCCTCATTGTTTTCATAAAGACAATAAGACCAACATGAGGAAATTCATTTTACGATCTACGTTATTAATACTCATCCTGGCAGGTTGTACCAAGGATACTGACCACGAAAATTTAGAACATTTAGAAAATCAAGAGCGAAGTCAGGTAAGCATAAAAGAAAAGGCAAGAATTGCAGCGCATTATTGCGAAGAAAACAATCTAAATACAAACTTCTGCATACTCATCGACATGAGTGTTCACTCTGGCAAAAAGAGATTTTATGTTTGGGATTTTAAAACCAACCGCATTATAAACAGCTATATGGTAACACATGGATGCTGCGAAGGCCCTTGGGGTGAAGACGCTTCGAAATCTTCAATTCAGTTTAGTAATATTGAAGACAGCCATTGTTCATCTAAAGGCAAATATAAAATTGGAGAACGCGCGTGGAGTAGCTTCGGTGTGCATGTCAAATATGTTTTACATGGTTTAGAATCTACGAACTCAAATGCGAAAGACCGTCACATCGTGTTTCACTCATGGGGAATGGTTTCTGATGAGGAGGTATTTCCCGCCGGAACACCAGAAGGTTGGGGATGTCCTGCGATTTCGAATAATGCGTTCACAGAGATTGATGCTTACCTAAAAGATAGCGGACCTACCTTAATGTGGATTTACTAGCCTGTTACCTTTTATGGTGTATTGGTTATTGAGAATGTAACTCCTTATTTCTCTTTTATGAAACTTCTATATTCATTGCTTTTTATAAGCATCATTGCAAATAGTTATTCCCAAATCAGCATAAACCTCCGGATGCGATTAACAGATACAATCGTTACTGATAAATACCAGACACCCCAAAACAGCTTTAAGGTACAAAAGCTTTATATGTCCCCAGGTCATTCCAGGATCAAAAACTTAAGTGCTGCAAGTAAGCTTCAGCACCATACAATCGTTGGTGTTGACCTCGTATATTCTGATTACCCGGAGGGTAGAGACTTTTCAGAGCTCAACAGACAGCGAATTATCGAGCTCTTTAAGGTACTGCCTCAGGCCTTCAACAATAAGATGGTCAAATGGACCGTGGTCAAGCAAACCGGTGTCAAAAAAACAGGAGGAATTTCAAATTATTTTCACGGATTTGCCATTCACTACAGGGCCCTTCCCTCCTATCAAGATGAGAATCAGCTTTTAGAAGACATCTTATCCGGCAAAAAAGAACCTGAAGACTCTACACTTTTGAAGGTATTTAACAGAAATGAAGAATGGAAAAACATGCTCGTGGTCTGTGATGTTACCGGAAGTATGGCGCCTTATACCGCTCAGCTTTTGTTATGGATGAAAGCCAATCAAACCCTCAGATCAATGAAAAACATTGTCTTCTTCAATGACGATGACGAGAAGAGCAACAATCAAACCAAAAGAAAAGATACTTCGGGTATGTGGACCATCAGCTCTTATAGCTACAAAAAAGTACTCGCTACTGCCATTAAAGCCATGGAAAACGGTGATCACATTGAAAACAACTTAGAGGCGGTATGTCGAGCCATTGAGGAATATCCCGAAGACAAGTACAAAGTATTGATGATTGCCGATAATTGGGAAGACCCCTGCGACATGCACCTATTGAAGTACCTGAAAGAAAAGAAAATCCCTGTGCGTATTATCGTTTGTGGTGTGGAGGATTCATTCAATACCAAATACCTTGAAATTGCATATGCTAC
>CAJWAO010000099.1 GCA_913020765.1 uncultured Flavobacteriales bacterium
CGGAGAATTGGCAGAGTGGTCGATTGCGGTAGTCTTGAAAACTATTGTACCGAGAGGTACCGGGGGTTCGAATCCCTCATTCTCCGCCAGAAATTAAAGGCCTCAGTGTTGAGGCCTTTTTTTATGAAAAAAAATGAATGCTAGTCTTCCAACCGAAGTAAAAGTAGATTTCTTCAAGCTTTTACAATTTAAAGCGCTTTGAAATTCCTTAATCTTCCGACTATAATAAGGTAAGTCCTGATGTCTGTAAATGTGAGCCGTTTTTAGTTTTTAGGGCAGTGTTATTTTGTAATAAATAGTTTTTTGAATAGTAGATAGAAACTAAAAAATACAAAACCGAAGCTCAGCCCAATGATAAAATCGGCCACATAAATTGGCCAACCGTGAACAAAATGATGAACGGCATCTACATTGTGAACGAAAATGCCCCCCCCCACGATAATCATTGCAATTGTCCCGACAAACTTTAGTATTCGTATAATTTTTGGAAGCGCTTTTACTAGTAATGTTCCGAGACTCGTTGTAAAGCGCTTCTCGCTAACTGCAATAAGGTGGTAGCCAAGGTCATCCATTCTTACCAAAATGGCGACAAATCCATATACACCCACTGTAGATAGAAGCGCAATGATTGATACCACGGGAATCTGAATTTTAAGAGGTTGATCCAGAACTGTTCCGAGGGTGATGATTATTATTTCTATAGATAAAATAAAATCAATTAAAATTGCAGATTTTACCTTTTTTTTCTCAATCGCGCTCGAGTCCCCTCGTGTTTGGCTTATTTTTTCACCTTTTTTTACTTTTTTTGAGGCGAATATCTTATAAACATTCAATGCCCCTTCAAAGGACAAATAAATACCTCCGCAAATAAGAATAGGAACGATAACTCCCGGTAAATAGGCGCTGAGTAAGAACACACTTGGCAGAATAATAATTTTATTCAGAAAAGATCCTTTCGTAAGCTTCCAAAGCACTGGTAATTCGCGATTTGATACAAAGCCGGATGCTTTATCCGCATTTATTGCGAGGTCGTCAGCGAGGATACCAGCAGTTTTTTCAGTTGCAGCTTTGCTAAACACCATTACGTCGTCCATGAGAATGGCTATATCTTCGAGTATACTGAAAATTCCGGATGTCATTAACCCTAATTATTTATTTTTAGTCTGTACCTGCGCACAAAGATAATTGATATCAATAAATCTAGGTTTTGAAAATAGGGGCTCTCATTTTCAAAATGTTTGAAATGAAAAGTACATGAAGAATGAATGGTGTATATGGATACTATCCAGGTAATTTAGGTAAACATTCAACCTGGTTAGTTTATGAAATAAATCTTAATTCAGGTTTGCATTACACATGATGCTTAAACTGGCTAGATTCAGAAGGTCGCTCGTCCATTCATATTCTCGCATTGATAGGCTCAATGTTAAGTCTTTAAATGAAGTTTGCATGGTGTATCTTTTAAATCGTCCATCCCTGTGCAGTGGGGCTGTTTCGATGTCATTCAACTTAAAGAACGTAAATTTGAAGTCCTCAAAGTCTTCTTCAGTCATTACCAATACCATGTTGCCCAAACATAATTGAATGTCCGAACAGCAATCGCATCTTGAGATGTATCCAAAAGGGTTTTTGTGAATTATTGAGTGTGATTCCATTATTTTCTTTGCTCGCGTATTTTTTTGTAAATGATATTTTCTTCGATCCAGGCATGTTCTTCAAGCTCTAATTCAAATTTTTCAAGCTGCTGGATTAGGATTCTGCAAAAAGGATTTACAGAACACTTTTCTTTCTTCAATAGGTAAATAATCTCGCTTAAGAAAGGTTCTTCGTCTTCATGTGATATTGAATCGGATGCATTTTCTTTTGAGTTTTGTGAAAGGTACTCTTTAAAAATAATATCTTCTTCAATAGATATATGGAATCTCATGGCCAATTCAAACTTGATAAAGACTTTAAATAAAACTGCCAGAGATGGATTATCAGGGAAAATTTTCATCAGCCCTACAAAGCTTTGTTCAATTTTCGGGATCACGACGTTTTCAAACCTCCAATGAGAGGCTTTTAATCGGTCAACCACAATCGCGGGGCTAGCATTCAATAGCCTAGCTCTTTGTACAACCTTGTTTGGCTGACTAGAATGCACATTTGGCTGATTTTCTATATCCATTATCGAGACTACGACGATTAAAGCCCAAAATTAGACGTCAATAAAGTCAATTCAAATACCGTAAATAAGGTATAATTTAAGTTCCGATAAATGAATTATACCCTATTACCTAACTCGATAAGCTCTAGGTCATGAATACGGTCATTTGTGATTTTGAATCGGAGTATTGTTTTTACTTTATGAAAACCCTTATATCCACATGCACCTGGGTTCATCCACAGCATTTTAAACCGACGATCCATTTTGACCAATGTTATATGTGAATGTCCGCATACAAAAAGGGTAGGTGTACCATTTTTTTGTAGCTCATTTAAGGCTGGTTTGGCGTATTTTTCGGGTTTTCCTCCAATATGGGTCATGAGAATGGAAACACTTTCAATATTAAATCTGAGAAACTCATTTGTCTCGCGACGAATTTCTATGTCATCAATGTTTCCCCAAACTGCCCTCGTGGGTTTAAAAGCCTTAAGCTCATCTAAAACTTCTATGGAGCCAATATCTCCTGCATGCCAAATTTCATCAACTTCCGAAAAATAGGATTTGATTTTGGGATCTAGAAAACCATGTGTGTCAGAGAGAAGACCAATTTTTTTCAAGGCTAATTATTCATATTGTTTCTGTCATCATCAATGAATTCGTCATTTAAATCACTTTGCTGTTTTTTATACAGCTCGTAATAAAATCCTTTTCTTTTTAACAAGTCTGAGTGACTCCCTTCCTCAACCAAACTTCCCTCATCTATTACAATGATGTGACGTGCATTTCTTATGGTTGAGATTCTATGGCTTACGATAATGGTTGTTCTTTTATCCTCCTCTTTTTGAAGCTCTTTCAAAATTTTATCTTCCGTTTCTGTATCAACTGCAGATAGACAATCGTCAAGCACCAGAATCTCAGGTTTTCTGAGCAATGACCTTGCAATACTTAGGCGCTGTTTTTGCCCTCCGCTTAAATTTACGCCCCGCTCTCCGAGTATCGTGTCGTATCCATGTTCAAGCTGCTGCACCGTTTTCAGAATATCAGCCGTCTCGCATGCAGCGTCTAGGTCTGCATCTGATATTTCAGGATCGTTTGAGCCGAATTTCACGTTATTACCAATAGAATCTGAGAATAAGAAAACATCTTGCGGTACGACACCTAAAGCATTTTTAAATCCATCCATTTTGATGGTAGAGGAGTTATTGTTGTCAATTTTGATTACGCCACTATCTGGTTCAAGTTGCCTAAGTAGTAATGCTAAAATCGTAGATTTTCCACTTCCTGTCTTACCAATTATGGCAAATGTATCCCCTTTTGGTATGCTAAAGGAGAGCTTATTTATTGCTCTAATGCCGGTATTTTCGTAAGTATAAGAGACGTTTTCAAATGAGATACGCTCTTCGAACGAAAAGGGTTCTGTTTCTTTGTCTTTTTGCTGCTTGGTTTTCACCCATAGAAATTCATTGATTCTTTGTTGCGATGCTGCGGCTCGCTGAATTAACGAGGTAACCCAGCCAATACTTGCAAAAGGCCAAGTAAGGTTGTTTACGAAAAATATAAATGCCACGATTCCACCCAGTGTGATTTCATTTGTGAATGACATTTTACCACCAATGTAGATTGACAGTAGGGTGCTTAAACCAATTAGGAAAAGTATGGTAGGAATAAATAGGGCGTTCACCACGACTAGCTTCATGCTTTTACTTTTGTATTTATTTGCTGCGTTCTCAAACTTATCACCGACGGATTCCTGCTGGCTGTAGGCTTTAATAACGCGCATTCCCGAAAAGCTTTCCTGCGCAATAGTTGACAGAATCGATTGTTCTTCCTGAACCATTTTACTTAACAAATTCATTTTGGCTGAAACCTTATAAATCAAGAAGGACATTATTGGCAATGGTATGAGCACCAATGCTGTCAACCCTGGCGAAATCATAATCATTTGATAGACAACAAGTGTAAAAAGGACCACGAGATTTATGGAATACATCACTCCTGGGCCTAAATACATTCTAACATGACTGACATCTTCAGAAATTCTGTTCATTAAATCTCCAGTGTTGTTCTTCTTGTAAAACGATAGGTCCAAGTTTTGGTATTGATTGTAGATCTCATTTTTGAGGTCAAATTCTATTCTTCTCGACATTACAATAATGGTTTGCCGCATTAAAAAAAGAAAAAAACCTTTTGAAAGAGAGAGTAGCATGTAGATTCCCCCAATTTGAAGCGAGACCCAAAGTGCATCGTTGATGGATTCAATTGTGATATTCGACATTAAGGAATCCACTGTGGATTTAACAAATAGCGGCATGCGCACACCAAAATAATTACTTGTAATGGTAAATAAAATACCAAGCAAAAAGTGCCACCTATATTTGAGGAAATATTTATTAAGGTGTTGAAGTGACTTCATTTAGTTTTGCTAATTTTATCAAGAATTATAGAGGCGTAAAGCTAATCATTTGAGGTGTATAAAAGTTCATTCATTGGCAGTTTTACGTAAAAATGTATTTGGTCTAAAAGCATGAAAAAAATTTACTATTTAAAAAGCTGTTCTACAAATCAACGTATTTTAAAACAAATGAACTTATCTGAAGACGTGATCCTTCAAAATATTAAGGAAGAAAATATTGATGAAGCCACTTTAGATCAGCTTAAAGAAAG
>CAJWAO010000100.1 GCA_913020765.1 uncultured Flavobacteriales bacterium
GGAAGGATAAAATCAAGAAGTTTGTGGTTGAATTGCAAACCGATATTGCTCGTAGAAACAGCTGATAATCCATAAGGTGGATTAGATAAATGAACATCAATCTCTGATGAATCATCAGGAAAAATACCAGTGTAGTGATCTCGGCTTGTATGCTGATAAGCCAGATAGGCAATTAAAGAAGAAAGATTCTTATTAAAATTAATTTGATAGTCAGAACTTGCCATCCAAACATTGTGTGTGCGTTCTTCGGCCTGACCTCTATAATGTGTCTCAATATCTTGCCTCATTTCGCCTCCGTATCGGTATTCATTAAGGTTACTTAAGCTAAACTCAAGTTTGTGGTTTTTTTTCGGCAAATAGAACGAGCTTATCCCGAAGGAATTATTGTTGAGTTCTGGTAACTCAGAATATGCATCTTCATTGTGATCATATAGCTCTCTTCTTCGGCCATTCAAAAACAAGGAAATTCCGGCATCACGTTCTTTAGATACTACGGTAAAATTTCCATTTACAATATGGTCGGAGCTTAAGGCATTGATATTCTGATAGGTATAATTGATATCAAAACTGTTCTTGCGCGGGAGTCTAGTGAGCACATTAACAGTACCCCCGATTGCACTTGAGCCGTACAAAGAAGAACCTCCACCTCTTACGACCTCTATGCGTTCAATCATATTCACGGGCAGCTGTTCAAGACCATATAAACCAGTCAACGGACTAAAAATAGGACGTCCATTAATGAGAATTTGACTATATCCTCCTGCTAGACCATTCATTCGGAGCTGGGTATAATTACAGGTCTGGCAATCTGTTTCTACCCGCAACCCTGGTTGAAAACGCAGACCTTCAGCTACATTACAGGATTGAAGTACTTGAAGATTTTCCCCACTCAGGACATTGACAATCACATTTGAATTCGTTTTTCTCTTGTATGTTTTGGTTCCTGTGACTACAATGTCGTCAAGCTCCATTATGGGTTGACTTAATTTGAAATTACAGTTAATATTCGGTT
The DNA here is from genome assembly GCA_913020765.1 of uncultured Flavobacteriales bacterium. Taxonomy (GTDB): domain Bacteria; phylum Bacteroidota; class Bacteroidia; order Flavobacteriales_D; family Crocinitomicaceae; genus UBA952. Next base: position 1,013 of record CAJWAO010000100.1, read on the forward strand.
TGATTTGAGAAACTTCAATGGTATCCGTAATAGATGCATAGCCAATAGAGGATATCTTTATTACATAAATACCGAATGGCAAATCATCAAATTTAAACCTCCCCTTTGAATCGGTTAAAACATTTTTTTTTATTGGATAAATTGACACCTTAGAAAATTCTACTGCGTTACTTTCACTGGAGACATAGCCTGTAATGTTCCCCTGTGAATGAACTATAGGGAAACTAAAAATAGCCAACATAAGAAGGGCTATTTTTAGGATAAATAATTTGTACAGATCGTGCATGTATCAAAAAGTTAGACAAATCTAACAATTTTATTAGTCTTGTAAAAATTAACCTATCTTTATATTCGTATATTTAACTATAATGGCAACAATTGTTATTGAAAATTATTTGAAAGCGCTCTATGCTTTAAGCCAAAATAATGAGGTAGTTTCATTAACTGACCTTAGTAAAGAGCTCGAGGTTAGCCTACCAACGGTCAATAACATGGTTAAAAAACTACAAGAAAAAGGTTGGATCAATTACCAAAAATACAAACCAATCAAGCTAACGAAAGCTGGTAAACTAAGAGCGGCTTCCGTAATCAGAAAGCACAGACTAACTGAAATGTTCTTAGTAAAAATAATGGGATTTGGTTGGGAGGAGGTTCATGATATTGCTGAACAAATTGAACATATAAAATCCGATATCTATTTTGAGAGAATGGATGAGCTCCTTGGTTTTCCAACCACTGACCCTCATGGCTCCCCTATTCCAAATAAAAGTGGTGTAATTATTAAGCACAACTATAAACCTCTATCAGAAATAGGTCAAAATACTCAGGTCATCATCGCTGCTCTCAAAGACAGTTCATTTGAGCTCCTGAATTATCTCAATAAAAAAAACATCAAGCTCGGAGACTCAATACGCGTAAACTATATTGAGCCTTTCGACCTTAGCTTCAGTATTTTACTTCCAGACTCCCGAGAAATAATAATGACCAATCGGGTGTGCCAAGCGCTATTGGTCATTGAACAAGAGGATAAATGAAACAAAAAAGCTCCCTCACGAAATGAGAGAGCTAACTACTCTGTGAATGCTCTTTTTATTTTTGTAGCTTAATTTTCTTTGTTAGGTCAACCAGTAATGGAGTTGCTACAAACATTGAGGAATAGGTTCCAACTAGTATTCCTAAAATCAAAGCGAAAATAAAACCTTTGATGGCAGCACCACCAAAAAAGAATATGATCAATAAAACGACAAGTGTCGTCATCGATGTATTTATGGTTCTAGATAAGGTAGAGTTCAATGCACCATTTATTTCAGATTTAAAGTCGGCTTCTTGTTTCCAAGAGAGATCTTCTCGAATTCTATCGAATACAACAACCGTATCATTGATTGAATAACCAATTACCGTCAGGATGGCAGCAACAAAGGCTTGATCAAGTTCCATATTGAAAGGAAGCATATCACCGAGCAAAGAGAATAGACCGAGCACGATAATGACATCATGGAACAATGCGCAGATTGCACTTGCGGAGTATTGCCATTTTCCAAATCGCATAAAAATGTAGGCAAAAATGATAAGCAACGAAAGGACAATCGAAATACGAGAGGAATCTCCCAATTCTTCAGAAACTGTGTTGGAAACAAACCTTGATTCAGGTTCTATAAAATAGGTACCAAGTTCAGCCTTACAATTTTCCATTGCCTCGGAAAGCTTGGCTCTCACGTCATTTTCTGCATTTTCTTTCTTTAATAGATAGTTGGTCGTTATCTCTACATTGTATGAACTTGACTTTGTTTTGACATCTACAGACGACTCGGGCATGGAAACTGAAAGCTGTTTCTTTATGAACTCAGATTTATTTTCAGCAGACTTTTCGAATTTCACGGAATATGTTCGGCCTCCTGAAAATTCAACTGATTTTGAAATCCCTTTAGAAAATAACAGAACTAGAGAACCAATAACCAATATCGCAGAAAGAACATAAGACAATTTTCTTTTATCAAGGAAATTGAAATTTAACCCCTTGAATGCATTTTTAGTCAATTTGGTATCAAACTCTATTGTTTTTCCTTTTCCGAGCCTCCATTCGAAAATCAATCTTGATATAATCAAAGCAGCAAAAACAGAAGAGAAAATACCAATAATCAAGGTTGTTGCAAAAGACTCAATTGGTCCAGTTCCGAATACCTTCAGTACAATTGCTGTCAGAAGGGTGGTTACGTTCGCATCTATAATTGACGAAAGTGCTTTTTGAAAGCCTGTCTCCACAGCGCTTGATAAATCTTTACCATTTGCTTGTTCCTCTCGAATTCGTTCAAATATTAAAACATTCGCATCAACTGCCATACCGATGGTCAGAACTATACCAGCAATACCTGCCAAAGTTAAAACAGCTCCAAATGAGGCCAATGAACCGAAAATGAAAACCACATTGGCTAATAAAGCGATGTCGGCAACGAGACCTGACTTACCATAATAAAAGAACATATAAAGAAGTACAACACAGAAAGCGATTCCAAAAGAAATCAAACCTGCTCGCGTGTTTTCTTTTCCTATTGTGGGCCCTACCTTTGTTTTCTCTTTTATCACCAGTGGTGCAGGCAATGCGCCACCATTCAACAATCCAGCCAAATCATTTGCTTCGTCAAAAGTAAAGCTTCCTGATATTTGTGTGTTTCCTTGATTGATTGCACCTCTTACCTGAGGAGCACTGTAAACAACATTGTCCATGGTGATGGCTACCAATCGATTGATATTCTCAGACGTCATTCGGCTCCATTGCTCCATGCCCTCATCATTCATAGAAAGATCTACTGTGATGTCTCCAGCAACCTGATCATAGCCTTGGCTGGCTCTTGCGATATGGCTTCCGTTTACGCGCGCTTTTCCATTTTCAGGAATACGGCATGCATACAAATACCATCCTTTCTTCGTTTTATTGACGTCTGTATATTCCCTTTCAGCACCCCACATAAATCGCAATTGACTATCAAATTGAGCAGCAATATCTGATCTGCTTAATAATTCGGATACTTTTGACTTATCCACATCATTTTTTGCATATCCGATAGAGTATCCTCCCGTACCCTGCATCAACGAGGCTAAGCCATTTGCTTGCTCTTCAACCTCATCATCAAAAGAAATTTCTTCTGTCGAGTCTAGTTCGATACCTTCCTCTTGTAGAGAAAGACGATTTGCCTCGCTCCAGTTCGTTTGAATTTGATCAAAAGAATAAGTTTCAAAGAATTCTAGGTTTGCCGTGGATTGTAATTTCTCTGCAACTGTTCGCTCGTCTTGCACACCAGGGAGCTCTATGTAAAGACGATTGTTCGCTTCATCCTTCTGAATATTGGGCTGCGCAACACCAAACTGATTGATTCGTTTGTTCATCACATTTTCAATACCATTCATCGCCTCACTGACGCGGCTCCGTAATGACGCTTCAACATCTGCATCGGGAGTAGTGATCTCGATGCCCTCACCATAGAAAATAGCGTTAAGCTTCATTCCATCATTATAGGCACTATACGCTTGAAAAAACAAGGTTAAAAAATCAGCAGATGGATCATCACTATATTTCTGCAAAGCGTCCTCAAATGGCTTTTTAAAAGATACATCATTTTGATTTTTAACTTGAGATTTTAAAAAATCTGGTACTGAAATCTCTAGGGTAACACTCATTCCGCCCACAAGGTCCAAACCAAAGGCTAAAGAGCGCTTTTT
>CAJWAO010000101.1 GCA_913020765.1 uncultured Flavobacteriales bacterium
CTGTATTATCAATGGATATGATTGTATCAATAAGCATTGCATATTCCTCACTCTCCGTGCACTGCTTTTCCTTTAATAGATTGAGGAAATTAGTGACCGTCTTCTTCTTTTTTGATTTTTCTTGAGGTAAATCATTCATGAAGCCCATCAGATCGGGGAGAATATCGTCGCAGGTGCGCACTACATTGTTAAAATAATTCGTCATGGATTCTAAAGTTCTTGCCTTGAAACCTTCATTTTCTATCTTTCTCGACAAAGAAAAATAATCAGAAATCATTCTCTTTTTATACACGTCTTTTTGTGCATCTTTCGCCCGCGTATACATCGTATAAAGGTTATAGTAGTAATAGCTCAGCTGGGCATCTTTAAAAGTATTTCCTTGCTCAAATCCAACAGTAAAGAGAGAGTCTGCTTTTTCACGATTCGGTTGTGAAGATTGTAAAATATATAACCCTCTTACTGACGCTTCAGCTGGATTGAAAAAACCCTTTTGATCAACTCTATCATACGCACTGACAAGTGTATCAATATATTGTTTTTTACGCGCCTTATCCTTTTCCGTAGCAACCGTATTTCTTATGGTCTGGATCATATTCTTATACTTCTTGGCATCGTAATTGTCACAAATTTCTTCACCTTGCAGATAATACATGGTTGCACGCGCGTAGTTCTTAAGCTTCAGCTCTTGACCTACAAATAGCTGCATTCTTTTGCATTCTCTTTCTTTTAGTGAATCCAATTGACCAAAAGTCAAAGAAATTATAAAAGCAAATCCTAATCCTAATCCTGTTTTCTTCATATCTCTTTAATCTAATTTTCTTTTTCTAAACCATTTTTCAAAATTGGAAGGTGAAAAAACCATTCCAAACTTAAATCCTATGTACTGTTCCGTCAAGTTAGAATCAACACCTGTTCCTGTTTCTCCGAGAACAAAAGCCAAATTCAGGGAGGACAGTGACATTTGTGCCAATATGGGAATACCAATTCCAAATGTCGTGCCACGATCTAAATATTCAACACCATCAGCATCAAATGGCAATGTTCTTTGAAAATAGCCGACTCTGTAATTTAGTTTCTCCAATACCTTCAGCGTTGCCACGTTTTCAAATAACTTAGTCTCAGGAGAATAGCTTAATCCAAACGACCAGCAATTCGAGGGGCCTATTTGCCAATCTTGGCTATCTTCAAATTTAGATTCGATTCCTTGACTCTCGCAGTAAGAGGCAGCGAAAGTTATATTGGGTCTTCGTGTTGTAGCTTTTCGCTTTGTCTCTTTGAAGAAATATTTGTACTTCAAACCTACCTCAAAAGTGGTTAAGACCTTAACCGATCCTGATGTCGTATTTGAAAAAACGGTATCGTAGATAGAAGGCGCATTAATATTGGCTGAGCTGTAAAGACTATTTTCAATAGAACCGTTAAAATCCTGTTCGGGATCAACTGTAAAACCTACCAAAAAAATATTTCTTTTGCCTAAACGTTGTTCATAATGTATACCAAACTCATAATGAAAAGAGGACAGACGTGTCAAATCCAAAGATAATCCACCCGGACTGGCATCAGCATTTAAGAGTTCACTCTTCCTTTCATTCGAGACAAAACCAAATAGATAAGAAACATTTGCTCCTAACGATAAATTTGACCTTGCGGAAGAAATAGGCGAAAAGGCAAAACCGAGAAATGCATCTTGTAGGTTTCCACGACCGGCATATGTATACCTTATGGAATCAATTCCTGTAAATTCAGACTGACTGAACTCATACCCAACGTTTGAATACGGTTTAAGACCGAAAGCCAAACCACTTCTTTTCGTGGTCTTGAATGCCAATGAAAAATGATCAAACATTGTAGATGTTTTAAACTCAGAAACATCTAACTGCTGATAGAAAGAAAATCTTGAATCTAAGCCAAGTGATAAAAGTGTATTCCCTTTGCTCAGCCTCGAATAAGAAGAAGGATTGAAAAAATTGACATTTGTTGAGTCAATCCAAACACTATTCACATTTCCTAGTGCCGATGTAATTGCATTTGCACCCGAATTAAAGGTACCTAATCCGTTTGAAGAAAGCGGGTGACTTGAGGTCACCTGGGCAATGGACATCTGAGTCAAAATCCCCAAAGCAAGTGTCAAACTAAAACGCATTAATTTCATATATCTCAACAATTCCTTCGAGTGTCAAATTTTTGTTTGCAAATATGTTACTTTTTTGAGGGAATTCAAAATAAGAGGCATCCCCCCCCGTGATTAAAATTTTTATATCACCAAAGTCTTTCTCATAACGCATAATCATGCCTTGTATTTCATGTTGTATGCCGTTAATAACACCAGAATGCATTGATTTATTTGTGTCTCCTCCGATAATTGACACAGCTGATTTAAAATCCAAGATTGGTAGCTGACTTGTATGCTCGTGAAGCGCCTTGTAACGCAATTCTATCCCAGGAGCAATCGAACCTCCGAGATAAACATTGTTTTCAGATATAAAATCAAATTTAATGCAAGTACCAATATCCACAACCAGACAGTTCTGGGATCCAAACAACTTGAATGCTGCTGCCATATTGCAAAGACGGTCAACACCAATGGTTTCCATAGATCCGTATGCACTTTTAAATGGCAATGTAGATTGATGTGTAATTTGATAAAAGCTTGTACCTCTTTCGATGAAGAATTGCCTGAAATTTTCATTTAAAACTGAGGCACAAACAACATCAGCATCCGAAATGGTAGTCAATGCGTCAGAGACTTGAGCAAAGCGATGAACGCTCAGAATCTGACTGTTTTTTACGTGAGCTACTTTGACTGAGGTATTTCCGGCGTCAACAATTACAAAAGGCTTTTCGCTTGATGTCATTATACAAAGATACAAGTAACCCCATATTTTTACTGATTATTTGCGTTCTAAACCAAAATATTCATATTTTTGCCTCCGCTATGGCTGGTACCTTAGCTCAGTTGGTAGAGCAATGGACTGAAAATCCATGTGTCCCTGGTTCGATTCCTGGAGGTACCACAAAAATAAAAGCCCCTCAATTATCTGAAGGGCTTTTTTGTTTCCAAAATAAGAAGAAACTTACTGAGAAAACAGGAGAGCTTATTTAAGCGGTGTCAAAAATTGTTTGCTTTGTTCGATAGCAAGTTTTTCTTGTTTCTGGTGAACCTCTATCACAAGTCTCTTTAATTCATTACGTTTAGTGTAATAATCTTTCGTTCGTGTTTGTAATTTGTTATTAAACATTGTTGTTGTTTTTTATTTATTTCTTTTTTTAAACTTTCTGTCTTTGATCGGCAAATAATTTTCTGCCAATTTTAAAAAAATATGTCTTCGTGAATTTGGTCTTATTTTTAAAAGTTGGTTTTGTGCATGATAACGAGACATATTGTTGTTACTATTTAATTCATTACTATTTTATTGCTCTTTTTTTTATTGGTACAAATTTAAGTTGGCTACGGGGCAACTATCCAAAAAAACCATGGCACTTCGAAAAAATACAGAGCTTTGTATAGCAGTAGCTACGTGATTTTCGGTATCTATCAACGAGTTTGTAAGAATATTCAATGGACCTAGAAAAACAGTATATACTGTCAGCAGATTAGATTAGAACTAGACCTAGTTTTATCTTATTAGGATCAACGCTGATGGTATATTTAAACTCTATCACAAATTGGATTAAAACATGGCTAATATTTCGCATACATCCTAAAAGATAATTGACTCAAGACTAAAAACGAACCCACCCGCATTCAATGATATATTTTCGTCTTGCGAAACCAATTAGGAGAAACACAAGGCACGATTTTAGGTGGGTCGTTTTCATTTGTTTGATGTTTGCTCTAAAATCAAAAGTAAACCCAAAATATAAAGCGGGTTTCATTTTTTAGGGAACATTCATACATATAAGCGTTTGGAGTTACAATAAACTAAGTAATAACACTTAGCCTAAAAATAGTTGCATAAAAAAAAGGCCCGAAGGCCTTTTTATAACTAAACTATTAACCATGAAAAAAGATGCTTAACTCATTACTTTTAATTTGCGGATTCCGAGAACCTCATTCTTGCGAATGAACCTAACAATGTATACTCCTTCTTGAAGGTTTGCAACAGCAATATGCGTCTGTCCTTCCTCAACTGAAATGACTTTCATTTCATTTGTGCTGGCAAGTACCATCTGCACTTCTGTAACCTCAGCCCAATCTGGCCAATTCATTTTTACTTTACCTATAAATGTAGGATTCGGAAAAATATTTACTCTAAACAATTCTGAAACTGAAGGATTTAAGAGGTTACCCGAAACCGTAGACTCGACACCAAAAGGTTGCTTTTGTACCATGTTATCTTGACTTACTGCATGTCCAGAAATTAAAAGAAATGTGCCTAAAAAAATGTTTGTAATTGTTGCTTTCATTTTTGTTTTTTTTTGTTGTTTGAATAATTGTTTTTGTTTTACGGGTCAAAGATGAATACTCTTGAGATGTATTCTTTCAAACTTGCAAGGACTTGTGGTATAAATAACCGATTGTACCCAAAAAAAACTAAGTAGTAACACGTAATACCCAATGGGTACTTATGGAAGTATAAAAAGCAAAATCATACGTTAAAACACTGTAAAAGAGTATTTTACAAAACAAAAACACGTAAAAAATAAAAAGGAATAAAATTATTGATTCAAGAGTTGGTTTAAATCCAAATGAAGGGATGAAAGACG
>CAJWAO010000102.1 GCA_913020765.1 uncultured Flavobacteriales bacterium
GGAATTGTTCCATTTTTTTGCGACTCAGCTATGATATTGTTTATTTTATCAGATGCGACGAGTAGATTTTCACCTCCTTGCTTTTTAACGTCGAGCATGACAACTGCGGTACCAAATTCACGTGCAAAGGACGTTGTATCCGCATTTCCGAAAAATACATTCGCAACATCCTCTAGGTATACAGGTAGGAAGTCATCTTGTCGAACAACAGTCCGCTTCAATTCGTCTGCGCTTTTGTATTCTCCTTCAATTCGAATGGTTTTGCGAATGCCATCCATTAAAATTTCACCTCCGGGAATGGTTTGGTTTTCTGCATTTACGGCATTTTCAATATCACCGAGGGTCACATTAACGGCTTGGGCTTTGATTGGGTCGACTTCGATTCTCATTTCTTGTAAAGGAAGTCCGCGAATATCAACTTCACTAATCTCAGGAAGCTCCTCGAGTTGTTTTTCAAGTTCTTCCGAAACCTCTTTTAAAACAGCTGCGTTTTCTGATCTGAGATTTATATTTAAGATGGGCATTTTGGATGGGTCAAGCTCAAAAATATTTGGCTCAACGGAAAGCTTTGGAAAATCACTTTTCGTTCTTGCTTTGTCAACGGCGTCTTTGACCTTGCTGAGTGCTTCGTCTACAGGCATTTTGAAGTCAAATTTCACCCTTACAGTTGTATATCCGTGAACCGAGTTGGAATTGATTTCATCTACGAGCTTGATGCCTCCAATTTCTTTTTCAATGGACTGAGAAATTTTCTCTGACATGTATTTGGGAGATGATCCAGATTTAGCAATACCTACATATATTTCTGGGATTTTCAATTCTGGGAAATTCTCTTTGGGCATTGACCGATAGGCCAGCATTCCTCCAATCACAATGACAATCGCGATTAAAAATACAGTCTTGGTATTGTTGACAGATAATGTAGTAAGACCGAATCCTTTGTTAAAACTCATTTTTCTTATTTTATTTGATTCGAACTAAATCTTTTTTGGTGATTCCTCGTGCACCGCCCGCTATGATGAGCATGCCATCTGTAATCTCCTGATTATTTTCAATGAGGGCTTCTCCTTGGTAAGCTTTAAGTTTGTTTACAAATACCTGTTGGACTTTATAGGTATTCTTTTTGGTTTGTTCTAGCGTCCAAAGATAGGCCTCATTTTTTGCATTCTTCAAGATGCTCTTTGATGGCACAACCAAACCTGAGTCAACCTTAAAATCAACAATCTCCAATTCTGCGAGCATATTTGGCATTAGCCCGTCTTTGTTTGTTGTTTTTGCCCTTATTGTAAAGGTTCTGTTTGTCGGGTCTATAAAGCTACCTATGCTACTCACAGAGGTTTGAATTGGAGCCAGATTATAGTTAGGGAAGTTGACTGTGAGTGAGGTACCCTTTTTTATATTGCTGAAATGCTTTTCCGATATTGTTGCGACTACTTCTGTTTGTTCAGTATTTACAAGTCGCATTAAGGGCATTTGAGGTGCTGCCAGTTGACCTTTTTTCGCAAAAACTTGGTCTATTGTTCCGCTGAATGGTGCCTTAACAATCATTTTTGATTGTTGAATTTCGAGTGTATTGAGTTTAGCTTCTAAAGCTACAACCTGATTTTCTGCACTTTTTTTATCAAATTCACTCCCAAGATCTTGCTCGAACAAGGTGACCTGCTTGTCTCTCATATATTTTGCAAATTCAAGCTGTGATTGGAGCTCTTGTATGTTGGCATTTATTAGTGCTGCGTCCATCGATACAAGAACTTGATCTGCCTGTACGCTTTCTCCGGCTGATACATTCACCCGCTCGATAATACCTGACATTTCAGTGTTCAACAATATGTCTTGCGTACTTTCGATGCTTCCCTGAACGGATATTTTATGACGAAAGCTCTTTTTCTGTGCTTTACCCGTTTGTACCAAAGGCAGTATGGCAATGTTTTTTGCTGTTTTTTCTTCTTTTTTAGTGTCTTTATTTTCACCGCTGTCACAGCTGTAAATTGCGCATAATAGTATTCCGAAAATGAGTGTTTTTTTCATCAGGGTATTAATTTAAATTCAGTTTGTTATAAAGTTTATCTAGTTCAATTTTACTTCGGTAGACCTCCATGAGACTTGCCGTGTATTCAGCCTGTGCCATCATCACTTGGTTGAGTTTTTGGGTAACCAAAACATTGTTACCGTTGCCGATTGCCTCCTTCTTTATGGCATTTCGGTAAATCCTTTCTGCCAAAACAATATTCTCCTTTTGAAGTGTTCTTTTTTTGATTGCGGATGCCAGTGTGTTTTTGAGCTGTACTTCTTGAAGCCTCAATCCTTGTTTTGTCAATTCAAAGTTATTTTCGTCCTGCATGAGCCGGATTTCCGACTGCTTGACAACAGCTCTTCCTCGGCCACCTGCAAAGACGGGAACTTTCATTTGTAAGCCCCAATTTGTTTGTGAATACCATGGCTTGTCATCGAAAAAATCGAATGATGTTCTAAAGGCATTATAGCTTTGCTGAAAGTATGCAGAAAAAGATGGAAGGTAGCCAGCTTTATTGTTGCGCACATCACATTCGGATAGCTCGATTTGAGTAAGAAGTAACGGTAAAACTGAATTGTCTTCAATTGAGCCTATCGATATTTGTGAAGCCATCTGGTCAAGCTCATTTAAAGTATTGGATAAAATCAAAACAGAATCTTGAGGAAAGCCCATGGAGTACTTGAGTAAAGCAATTGCGTTATTTGTTTGCAATATGGCATTTTCAAATGCGTTTTTTGCGCTTAATACGGCATAAGTGATTTGATCTAGCTCTTCCTTTGTGATCAATCCAAGCTCCAAATAAGATTTTTGTTTTGCTTCAATATTGGCTGTAATTCGGTATATCGAATCGGCAAATCCTGAATTCTCTTTTGCAACACATGCAATATGGTAGGCATCAATTACGGCGAACAATACCTCTTCATTCGTTCGGGTTTTTTGAATATTCTGAAGTTTAATTAATAGCTTGGAGGCTTCTATTCCTACGAAATACGAGCCGTCGAAAAGAAGCTGGTTCACTTGAAGGCTCGCACTTGAATTAAACTCTGTTCCCGCTCTAAAGGCAATCACCTCATCTTCTGGTGCTCCTGGGTTGAAGAAGGAGACGGGCAATACCTGAACAGGTAAGTTTAAAAATTGGTTGAAAGCACCTGTAATATTTGCCTCTGGCATACCTGCAGCTAAATACTCTTTCTTTTTATTTACGGATTTATCATATTCAAGAGCTGCATTTGTGATTTTTGTATGATTTTTTAATGCGTATTCTTTGGCTTCCAATAATGAAAAACTACGTGCAACTTGTGCATTGCCCTTTGATATGAATACAATCATTAAAATGGCTACAATTGATTTCATTTGTAATTATTTAATAGGTGGGTTTTAAAATAATTGAGACCTTTATCATTCGTAATGGCACGAATGTGGATTCTAAAGGTTTCTAGAAATACAGATTCAAATTTGAACTCTGGCCACGGAAATATAGAGCCATTTATGATGGCATCAATATTTACAACATGAAGTTTTGCATATATTTCTTTGTGTATTTCTTTTCGATAAAGGCCTTCGTCGATGCCACGTTGTAGATTTTCAACGAATTGATTGTAAACAAATCCAAAACGATGCTCTTCGAGCATTTTCCATGCATCTGGATGGCTTTTTTTTAGGTCGTGAAAGACAGTCGTATTTATAGAGGAGAGTGATTCAATCACGAACTTTGATATATGCATCAATTCATCAATCGCATTAATTGATTGTTTTGCGAAAGAGGAACATACGGACTGATCCTGAGCTATCCTAAGACTAATAATTTCTCTTACGAGCTGGCTTTTATCTGTAAAGTGATTGTATAGTGTCTTTTTGGAGATGCCCAGGTGATTTGCGATATCGTCCATGGTTACACTTCGGATGCCAAGCTTCATAAAAAGCTTTGCTGACCGCTCCAATAAATCTATTTGTTTTGGATTCACAAGGCAAAAGTATAAAAAAAAGCAACTTCGGAAACTTTAAAAATGTTAAAAGTGTAAAAAGTGTAAATATTAATGTTCGAGTGTAATTTATACTTTTGTGTCGTGGGTAAAGCAATTGGAATTGATTTTGGTTTAAAGCGTTCCGGGATTTCTATCTCAGATGAACTCGGTATTATTGCGACTCCCTATAAAACAGTTTCCTCAGCTGAACTGATAAAAATCCTAAAAGGCCTTGTTTATCTTGAAAATATTAAGACCATGGTGTTGGGCTTTCCATTGGGTTTGAATGGTGCGGATACGGATGTAACAGAGAATGTTCGGCTTTTGAAGTCGGCTTTGGAAAGGGAATTTCCCTCGGTAAAAATTGCATTATTTGATGAAAGGATGACCTCTAAAATTGCTCAAAATG
>CAJWAO010000103.1 GCA_913020765.1 uncultured Flavobacteriales bacterium
GCGACCCAAGTGAAAGACAATTGATACAAACAAACGGCCGTCAATAAAATGGTTAAAAACCAAAAGAATCCTTTAATGCGCATGTAATTTTAGATTAATGTTTTAATAAGCGTGCAAATATAGACTTTACATTACTCATATTCAAATAAAAACCTACTTAAAATGCTAAAAACATGAATGATTAAAGGACTTTCACTTTTTACATTTCTCTAAAGAAATAAAGTGTAAGAAATCATCTGCAAAACGCGACCATTGATCTAATTTGGAATCATTTTGAACAAGTAGCTCCTCCTTTACAACCTGTAATTTACCACCGGAAAAAATATTTTGAATCTTATCCGAGAGTGATCTAGGGTTCAACTCCTCGAGGGTAAAACCATTTTTACCATCGGTGATTGACTCGTGTAGACCTCCGTTCTTCGAAACTAAAACGGGTACTTCGAAGGAAGCAGCAATCGCTTGAATACCACTCTGGGTTCCCGATTTGTATGGCAGAACGCAGCAATCCGCGGCACTAAAGTAATTTGACACGTTTTCATCTTCAATGAAATGATCGTGTAGTATAACTTTACCCTTTTTAATTGCTTTTATAGCCTTCAAATATTTTTTCTTATCTCCATAAATTTCCCCGGCAATTAACAACACATATCTTTCGTCAAGAAAATCCATTGCATCGATAAGAATATCCAAACCTTTATAATCTCGAATGAGACCAAAAAACAAAAGTACTTTAGCATCTTTTTCGATACTAAAATATTCTCTCGCAAGCTGAAAATCCTTTCTCGCACCGAACTGCGCATATGTTGGATGAGGAATAACTTTTGAAATAGCATCGGGACGGTAGGACAAAAGATCCTTGTTTACTTTCTCTGATAAAACTACAAAGGCATCAAAATTCTTCAAAAAAAGCTTATTTAAGAATCCATCAAAGAATCGTTCCTCATGAGGTATGAGGTTATGAATCAGTGCAACCTTAAATACTGAATTCGAAAATCGACGCGCCAAAAACGCATACATGGGGGCAAAAAATGGCATCCAGTAATTAACAACAAAAACATCTGGTTTTGAGCTTTTTAACTTCCGCACTGCTTGAACGTATGTCAGGGGATTGTAGCTGGTCACAATTCTTGGAAAGGAAGCCTCCTGACTCTTGGAAAATTGGCTTTCACCTGGGAATAAAAAATCCGGGTACTGTTTTTTGAAGGTAAAAGCTTCTATTAATGATTTTCCTTTTAGTGCTTTGACCAATAAGTGACTAAAACTAGATATCCCACCACGGAAGGGAGGAAGGGCAGATAAAAAAGCAATCTTTATTTGTGTAATTTTACTCGACTCCAAAACCAATACATTTATAGAATAGCTCGCTTCCAGATTGGATATTGAGGGTATCAAAATTGAAAATATTCAAGTCCTTAAAGTGCTTATTAACCAACCCTATTTTGTTCGCATATTGCTCATATTTCCTGCGAAACGATACAAGGTTCAGCACTTCTTCTTGCTCCACCGTCAGGACACTGTCAAATTCAATATTATGTACGGGTAAATTTTCATGAATTCCATCGTAAGTACAAAGTATTGCATCATCGGTGTTGTATGCATTTCGGTCCCATGAAGAGGAATTCAAGGGAGGGAGAATGAGCCAAACTTTGCGTTTGTTCTCCTCTGTGACCTCTACCCTATTGTCATTGATCAAAGTAGTCCAAACATCCGTTATAACCCATGGCTCAGAAAGCTCATTTCTTTTTTTTCGAAAAAACTTGCGCGCTAGCCGATTTGCATTATCTGTAATGGTATCTCCGATTACTGTCCTTAGGTAATAAACTGAGGTATCGTTCATAATTTCGGCGTTAATATCATGCTTTATATCCACAACCTCATAATCAACATAGGTGCCAAAAACCATTGGAAAATAGGATTCATAGGTATTCAAATCAACATTACTATTTTCCTTACCGCATGAAACGAGTAACATTAATAACAATAAAATAGAAAAAGATTTAAACATGCTCTCCTAAATTTACAAAATCTAATCGTTAGGATCTAAACCTGCGCGCCGTAAACTTTCAAGAACAGACTTTGCTCTCTTTTCATTTAAACGCTCACCATTTTGATACAAGACTCGACCTGTTAAATTACCCTCAGCATCATAAAACTCAGACCATCCATGCAATTTTCCTTTTTTATATCTAGACAAGGAGCTTAAATAACCGTCACTACTATAGCTTTTCCAAATACCATCCTTTACATCCAATTTGTATTGTCCTTGCTCTTTTAACTTTTCAGAGGAGAAAAAAGAGTAAAAAGGACCATCTTTGATGCTATCTTTATAAAAGGTTTCCGACAATATCTTAAGCTCTCCCCTCTCTATTTGGTTCCTCAAATAAAAAACAACTCTTTTTCCGTTTAATTTCCCTTTCTTAAAATTTTCAGCAGACAAGGTAAGTCCATTTCTATCATAATTTAACCACAATGAATCCCTTAATTGATCCAAGTAAAAACCTTCAGACATCACCTCTTTATTTTTGAAATAAAATGTTACGAATGCTGCCCTTTGGTTCACATGCTCTATAATAGACCTCACCTCTCCTGAAGGATAGTAATAACGAAATTGGCCTACAGGCACACCACCAATGAATTCTCCCCTATATTGAATTTGATTGGTGCCTTTCCAATTCTTTGTCCAAATACCCTGTTTACGACCTAGAGAATCTAACTGATTGACTTGGGCGTAGCTGCAAAAAGTCAATACCAAAAAGCATATATGTATTATATTTCTCATTGTATTAAACTATTAAGCTCCTCTAATGAGCTTACTTTAAGATCAGGGTCAGAATAACATTGCTCCGCTGATATTACCAAAACAGTTTTCATGCCAAGCGCCTTTCCAAATTCAATATCGGAATCCGTATCACCTACCATAATTGACTTTGAAAAATCAATTCCAGGAAAATTCTTCTTGGCATCTAGGCCCATCGTTACATTCGGTTTTCTTCTCTTTGATTTTTCATTATTCAACTCAGGTGCTACATATACCGCATCTATATTTGCTCCATATTTAAGGAATTCTTCAACCATCCATTGATGTAATCCGTGAACAGCCTCCTCTGAAATCAGACCTTTGCCTATGCACTGCTGATTGGTCACAACAAAAACATTAGAAAAATGACTGAATAGTTTGGCGCTGGTTTCAAGCACACCACTTTTAAAAATAAAATCCTGTTTATTCAACACATATGCCCCAAATAGTCGTTCATTGATAACCCCGTCCCTATCGATAAAAAGAGACCATGAGGCGTCGATTTTACGCAAGAAATCACTCGGAACCATCGCCAATTTCTTTCTCGATTAGATAGATATTTCGGCTTGATGAGTTTCGACCTATTAGCTCTGAAATAAAACCAGTCATAAAAAACTGAACACCTATAACCATAGAAATTAAAGCAACGTAAAACTCGCTTCGGTCTGCCAAGAGCTTGGCGTTTTGATTGATAAATAATTTGTCAATACCTAGATAAAATATTAAAGTAAACCCAATTAGGAACATCAAAGAACCGAGTGCGCCAAAAAAATGCATTGGTTTTTTCCCAAATTTGCCCATAAATGCAACTGTAATTAGGTCTAATGGGCCGTTCAAAAATCGATTCAAACCAAATTTGGTCACCCCAAATTTTCGAGCTTGATGTTGAACTACCTTCTCGCCTATTTTCGTAAATCCGGCATATTTTGCCAGGGCAGGAACATAACGATGCATGTCACCATACAGCTCAATACTTTTAACAAGAGCTACTTTATAGGCCTTTAGGCCACAATTAAAATCATGTAAATAAATGCCTGTTAACCTTCTAGCTGCCCAATTGTAAAGCTTAGTCGGGATCGTTTTAGATAAAGGATCATGTCTTTTTTTCTTCCAACCTGAAACAAGGTCGAAATCCTGATGAATAATCATTTCATAGAGCTCAGGTATTTCCTCGGGCGAATCCTGAAGATCGGCATCCATGGTTATCACAACATCACCTTTACATGACTCAAAGCCCTTTTGTAACGCCGCTGACTTTCCGTAATTGCGTTGAAATTTAATTCCACGGACTACATTATTTTCAGCAACCAAAGTCTCTATAATCTTCCATGAGTGATCCTTGCTACCATCATCTACAAGTAAAACTTCGTAGGAGAATTTTGTATCTAGCACTTTTTTAATCCATTCAATAAGGTGCGGAAGAGATTCCTCTTCATTAAAAAGAGGGACAACAATAGAAATTTGCTTTGACATATAGGGTCAAATTTAATATTTTCTTTTGCACTAAGTTAATATAAAATGTTGCTTAAAGCTTGAGGATTTTCTTTTGATTTCCTTCAATTGAAATTATATACAAACCAGGATCTAAA
>CAJWAO010000104.1 GCA_913020765.1 uncultured Flavobacteriales bacterium
AACGGAGATATTGCTGCACTTGTAGTTTTTCCTCGCGGATTTAGCTCAAATCTAACTATCGGGAAAATCCTTCCCATCTTAAACTCAAATAAAAATTCAGGTATTTTTATGCACGGGGGGATTGGCTTTCTACTGCACAAAATGAAAATAGAAACCAACGAGCAGGTCGTACCCCAGTTAGAGTTAGACTACAAGAAAGGTTACGATCGTCTGACCACAGGAATTAATTTTCATCAATTTATCGGCTATAATTTCATGGCTACTTCAGGGGGTTATCATTTTTACGGAGGGTTATATGCCCAACAGGGATTGACTAAAAACAGACGAACACTATTTTATGATAGACCTGATGAGGTCGTCTCGCAGGATACAAGACTTGATGTTCAATTGGGTGTCAAGCTTGGATGGGTAATCCCTATTTACAAAAGACAACCCAAAGAATTTTACTTTGACTGATGGGTATACTCTATCAAATAGGCATTCATTTTTTCATTCTTTTCTTAAGGATCGCCTCAATATTTAACCTCAAAATACGTTCGGGTTTGGAGGGACGAAAGAACTGGATCTCCGTTCTAGAAGATGTCCCAAAAAACGCTCAAGTAATTTGGTTTCATTGTGCCTCACTTGGTGAATTTGATCAGGGCTTACCCGTGATGCATGAACTCAAAAATAAGACATCAGGTGCTTATATTCTTGTCACCTTCTTCTCTCCATCTGGTATGCAGCATTTTGAAAAAAGAGCGCACCCTGTGGATAAAGCTCTTTACCTACCATTTGATACAAAAACAAACGCCCATATTTTCATAAACAAAGTAAAACCGAAACTTGCGATTTTCGTAAAATATGAATTCTGGCCAAACTTCATACTGGAATGTCAAGCATCAAAAATCAAACTAGTATCTATTTCGACGCTATTGCGTAAAAACCAAATCTATTTCAAAAGCTACGGTGGTTTTTTTAAAAGAATACTAAAAAGTATGGACCACTTTTTTGTTCAAAATGAGGAAACCAAAGTTTTACTTGAATCTATCGAAATTACTGACGTCGTAGTCTCAGGAGATACCAGATATGACAGGGTATTGCAATACAAAAAAGATGTATCAGAAACCAATGCGATACTAACGAAGTTTAGGACTAAAGGCCCGGTTTTAATCGGCGGAAGTTCCTGGGAGGCCGAGGAAAACATCATTAAAAAGTTCTTGGAATCCAATTCCGAAATCAATGTTATTATCGCCCCGCATAATGTGAGTAATGCAAATATTCAGCGCATAGAAACTTTATTTAATCAACCTACCATACGATACACAGAATTCAACGAAAAGAATGACGAACGCATCCTAATTCTGGATACTATTGGACATCTTTCAGCTGCCTATCAGTATGCCGATTATGCACTGATTGGAGGTGGGTTTTCAGGAAATCTTCATAATATTTTAGAGGCAGGAGCTTTCGGACTCCCTGTATTTTTTGGACCGCATCATCATAAGTTTCCTGAGGCACAAAATTTTATTGATGGAAATATTGGATTTGTCATTGAAAACGCAGCACAGCTCTCTGAAAAAATAAACGCACTGAACCATCTAGAGGAACGCAAACAAAAAATTGAAGCTTTTATGCAAAGTCAAGCAGGAGCCACGAACAAAATTGTAAATCATTCATTTATAAGGGAAATACTTCAATAAAAATGAAAGCATTAATTATTATTTCCCATCCTGATAAAAATTCATTTTGCTACAACGGAATATTTAAAGAGATACAAAATAATCTTGAAGACCATGTAGAGGTGAAGGTCGCAGATTTATACCACGAAAGTTATCTAAGGCCAAGAACCGATCTAATGCAGAAATTTAAAGATTGGATCACTTGGTCGACACATATTTACATTATTTCTCCTGTTTGGTGGTTTAGATGTACCCCCAGATTAGAGGTCTTTTTCGATGAGGTTTTTACACCTGGATTTGCTTATGATTTTAAATCTATAACAAAAACCTATGGGGTTCCCGTTCCTAGGTTGAAAGATAAAAAAGTGAGGACATACATTACCCATGGAGCACCAGCACTCCCGGTAATTACGATTTATTTAAACTCAGTTAAATTAAGACTCGTTATGGGTGTTTACACTTTTGTTTTTGGATGGAAACCCTCATTGTTTACAAAGACCAAGCAATTTTGGTCCGTCCCCTTTTCGACTGACGAAAAAAGAAAGAAATATCTTCAACGTGTAAAGCGGGACGTCTTAAGAGATTTGGAAAAAGTTGGAATATAATTCATTCACCGCCTCCTAATAGGCCCTTTCGTTACGATCTTCCTTCCAGTTGATAAAGGCTTTGTTTACAACCTTATTTCCTCCCGGTGTTGGGTAGTTTCCCGTAAAGTACCAGTCCCCTAAATTATTTGGGCACGCTTCGTGCAAATTCTCAATAGATTGAAAGACAATATCCACAGGAGACTGCATGTCTTTAGGGGTTAATAATTCAGATATTTTTGCTGAAATCTCTTCAGGTGTAAATGGGTCGTATATCTCTTTTACAAAGTTGAAAACTTCTTCTTTTGGAAGGTCCATTTGACCCAAGCACTTTGTATAAACATCCTCTATAACCTGTTCCATTCCTCGTTCCTTCAACAACGCAATCGCCGCGTTAAATGCAATAAAGTCACCAAGCTTCGCCATGTCAATACCATAACAATCAGGATAACGGATTTGAGGTGCTGAAGAAACAATAACAATCTTTTTAGGTTTCAGGCGATCTAAAATCTTGAAAATACTTTTACGAAGGGTTGTTCCACGGACAATACTGTCGTCAATAACCACAAGGTTATCCTCATTGGCACGAATACCTCCATAGGTAATATCGTAGATGTGAGAAACCAAATCGTCCCGCGAATCATCTTGGGTAATAAACGTTCTGAGCTTAGCATCTTTAATGGCAATTTTTTCAATCCGCGCACGCTGACAAATAATCTTTTGAATCTCCTCCTCTGCTGGATTTGCACCTAAGGCCTTGATTTGGGCGATTTTCTTATCATTCAGATGTTTGTCAAGGCCTTTAATCAGACCGTAAAAAGAAATCTCTGCGGTATTTGGAATAAATGAAAATACAGTATTATCTAGGTCCTGATTAATTGTTTCTAATACCTGAGGAACAATTAATTTTCCTAGCGCTTTTCTTTCTTTATAAATGTCCTTATCCGAACCCCTTGAAAAATAAATACGTTCAAAAGAACATTTTCTAGGCTCATTTGGCTCGTTAATTAATGTCTCTTTTACTGAGCCATCTTTTTTAATAATTAAGGCATGACCAGGAGTCAATTCATTAACATCCTCGACCTGTATATTGAATGCTGTCTGTAATGCAGGTCGCTCCGAAGCTACCACACAAACCTCATCATTTTCAAACCAAAAAGCAGGACGAATACCAGAAGGGTCTCTTAGTACAAATGCATCACCATGTCCCAACAGACCAGCCATCGTATAACCCCCATCCCAATCCTCACTAGCTTTCTTTAAAATCTTTTCTATCCCAATTTCATCTGAAATCTTGGCATAAACCGCCTTATTCGACAGCCCCTCAGCCTTAAATTTTTTATACAACTCATCATTCTCAACGTCTAAAAAATGACCTATTTTTTCAAGAACTGTTACGGTATCTGATTTTTCTTTAGGGTGCTGACCGACCTTCAAAAGAACATCAAACAATTCATCTACATTGGTCAAATTAAAATTACCTGCGACAACGAGGTTTCTTGTGATCCAATTATTCTGTCTTAGAAATGGATGGCAGCTTTCTTTTGAATTTCTACCAAAAGTTCCATAGCGAAGGTGACCTAAAAATAACTCACCCGTAAACCCTGCATTTCGCTTTAGGAAATCAACATCCTGAATAGAGTCAGGATTGGCGTCATACAAAGCTTTAAATTTTGAATTAATTTGATCAAATATATCTTGAATCGGAGCTTTTTGTATCGAACGTACTCTGGAGATATATCTTTCTCCTGGCTTCATTCCTAACTTGATATTGGCCACACCAGCACCATCTTGGCCTCGGTTGTGCTGTTTCTCCATCAAGAGGTGCAACTTATTCACACCATAGAAGGCAGAACCATAGTTATCAATATAATACTGAATTGGCTTTTTTAAACGAATAAGGGCGATACCACATTCGTGCTGGATTGAATCACTCATTACTTTTAACTAGGTGGCGAAGGTAAACATTTTTAACCGGAACGAAACGAAAAAAACTAAAGGTGTGCTCCAGGCTGACAGCATTTGGGTAAGGCATTCATCGCCTTTTCATCTGCCTTCACCTCTCCGGCGGAATAACCCAACTCAGACACTAAATTTTTTA
>CAJWAO010000105.1 GCA_913020765.1 uncultured Flavobacteriales bacterium
AGGAATTGAAACCATCCCCTACTTTTATGAATCATTCGCCAAGAGAATGAAATAAAATGAAATTCCTAATTTCTATCCTTGTAATAGCAGTGTTCAGCTCATGTAAGACGTGGGAAATTCCTGAGCTATTAAGTTATGATGGTCTTTCTGAATTTTCGATAAAGGAGAAAGTACTGAGCCTCAGGCTCAATGGTGTAGTCGAAAACCCTAATAATAAAACGATTTACATTCACAATTTAAATACCGAAGTAATTGCAAACGGTCGCAAGCTAGGATCACTAGCCATTAAAGAGAAATTTAAACTGCAGAAAAAGACAACTACGCAACTTTCCATACCTCTCATTATTTCACTAGAAAAAGGAGCAATGTTCAAATTAGGCATGCTCGCATTGAAAGATTCAGCAGACTTTATTTTTAAAGGCAATGTAATTGGCGGAGGTTGGATCTTGAAAAAAAGTGTACCTTTTGAATTAGAGCGTAAATTGCCTACAAAATCTTTAATACTACCTTAAATGCTATCGGCTGAACATCCCAAAAAACTATTTTTATTAGACGCCTATGCCTTAATTTATCGTGCATATTTTGCTTTTTCAAAAAACCCTAGAATCAGCTCAAACGGCCAAAATACATCCGCTGCATTTGGCTTTACAAATGTATTGATTGATATTTTAAAGAATGAAAGGCCTACGCACATTGCGGTCGTTTTTGACCCTCCAGGAGGTTCTACAATAAGGCAAGAAGACTTCTCGGAATACAAGGCTAACCGAGAGGCCATGCCCGAGGATATTCGGTCAATGATTGAACCTATAAAGAACCTCATCCAATCATTTAATATTGAAGTGATTGAAATTGCTGGATATGAAGCAGATGATGTCATAGGAACAATGTGTAAAATGGCCGAGAAAAAAGGCTTTTTGACCTACATGATGACCCCAGATAAAGATTACGCACAGCTCGTTTCAAAAAATTCGTTCATTTATAAACCCGGTCGAGGCGGAGCACCAGCACAAATACTTGGAGTAGCAGAGGTTCAGGAGAAGTTTAGTGTGAATGACCCCCTACAAGTCATCGATATCTTAGGCCTTTGGGGTGACGCATCCGATAATATCCCAGGAATTCCTGGGATTGGAGAAAAAACATCAAAGCTCCTTGTGGCAAAATATGGTTCTGTAGAAGGGATCATTGAAAACGTTGAGGAACTAAAGGGGAAGCAAAAAGAAAACGTAATCGAATTTGGAGCACAAGGGCTATTGTCAAAAAAACTTGCGACAATTATAACAAATGTCGATATGGCTTTCGAAGAGGACAAGCTAAAGGTAAAACCCATTGACAAAGAAAAATTGAAGGCTGCCTTCACGGCGCTAGACTTTAGAACATTAGGTAAAAGAGTTTTTGGAGAGGAAATCGAGATTACAGAAGCACCGGCAAACTCCCCGAAGAAAAAATCCTCAAAAAAGGATGTTTCACAGCTTGATTTATTCGGGGCGCAAAGCTTGATCGAAGAAAAAGAACCCATACCCACCTCATCATTCAAAACACTTGCCACGGAAGGTGCTCGATACCATCTTGTCAATACCCGAGAGGAACGGGAAAAGCTCATCAATCTACTCAAAAAACAAAAAGAAGTTTGTTTTGATACGGAAACAGATAATTTGGAACCAAGACACGCCAACCTTGTTGGAATTTCATTCTCATTCAAAGAAAAAGAGGCCTACTATATTCCCATTCCAGAGGTTGATGATTTTGCCAAAAGCTTAATTCATCAATTTGCAGTTATTTTTCTAGACCCCAAAATTCTGAAGATTGGACACAACTTAAAGTATGACTTAAAAGTCTTAAACAGATACGGAATTAATGTTGAATCGGGGTGTTTCGATACAATGATTGCCCACTACCTCATCAATCCTGAATCCAAACAAAGTATGGATTTCTTAGCGGAACAATATCTGAACTATAAATGTGTCTCTATAGAATCTCTTATTGGTAAAAAAGGGAAAAATCAAAAGAGTATGCGGGATATACCTGATGAACAAATATGTGATTATGCTTGTGAAGATGCTGACATTACACTGCAACTAAAACGAATTTTTGAAACTGAAATAGAAAAACCACACCTCAAATCACTCTTCGAAGATGTAGAAATGCCTTTAATGTATGTATTAAAAAACATGGAGATTGAAGGGATAAATATTGAAGTGGATGCATTAAAAAAGTTTGGAGAAGAGCTGAACAGTGACTTGATTCGTCTGAAATCCGAAATTATTGAAGCAGCGGGTGAGGATTTCAACCTGGACTCACCGAGGCAACTCGGAACAATACTCTTTGAAAAAATGCAGATTTCAAATAAAGCGAAAAAAACAAAAACAGGCCAGTATGCTACCTCGGAGGACGTTCTGCAAAAACACGAAAAAGACCATCCTATTGTAGGGAATATTTTAAACTATAGACAGCTTAAGAAGCTCAAAAGTACCTATGTCGATCCGCTGCCTGAACTATGCGATCCCGTCGATGGTAGAGTTCATACTAGTTTTATGCAAACCGTTACAGCAACAGGAAGATTAAGTTCAAACAACCCAAATCTTCAGAACATTCCAATACGAACAGCAAAAGGAAGGGAAATTAGAAAGGCATTTGTACCAAGGGACGAAAAGCACCAGCTTTTGGCTGTTGACTACTCACAAATAGAATTAAGAATAATTGCTGCGCTTAGTAAGGATAAATCTATGATTGAAGCCTTTCAAAAAGGTGTAGATATTCATACTGCAACTGCAGCTAAAATATTCAAAACACCGGTCTCTGAAATCACTCGAGATCAACGGTACCAGGCGAAAGCTGTAAATTTTGGAATCATTTATGGGCAGTCCGCATTTGGACTAGCACAAAATTTGAATATCAGCAGAAAAGAGGCAAAAATCATTATTGATAGCTATTTTGAAGAATACCCAACCATTAAAAAATATATGGAAAATGTAGTTGCCTCGGCAAGGGAGAAAGGCTACGTAAAAACGGTACTAGACCGAAGAAGATATCTCCCAGATATTAACAGTTCAAATGCCATTGTTCGCGGATATGCTGAGAGAAATGCCATAAATGCCCCGATTCAAGGTTCTGCCGCTGATGTTATAAAGCTTGCAATGGTTGCAGTTCAAAAAGAAATGGCCAAACTAAAATTACACTCAAAAATGATTCTTCAAGTACACGACGAATTGGTTTTTGATGTACATTCCGATGAGCAGGAAATTGTAGAAAAATTAGTGAAAAAAAGTATGGAGGGCGCCTTAATATTAAGCGTCCCCTTGGAGGTTGAATACAAGATTGCTGGAAATTGGTTAGATGCCCATTGATAATATTTGTTAATCCAATCGCTGCATGCGAAAATGACTCTTGAATAGTTGTATCTTTGTGTCTCAAATTTTTTATGAATGGATATTTGGATTAAAGCTGCTCAGCTATTTTTATCTCTCGCAATTTTGGTTACCCTGCATGAATTGGGTCATTTTATTCCGGCGAAGCTTTTTAAAACACGCATTGAGAAATTTTATCTTTTTTTTAATCCTTGGTTTTCGCTATTTCGCTATAAGCGCGTAAAGGGCAAAAAGAAATACGTATGGTTCACTAAAGAATCCCCTGAAGCATGGAAAGATGATGAAAGTACGACAGAGTGGGGTCTTGGGTGGCTTCCTCTCGGTGGTTATGTAAAAATTGCGGGTATGATTGATGAGTCCATGGATAAAGAGCAACTCGAAAAGCCAGCTGAGCCATGGGAATTTCGTTCAAAACCAGCTTGGCAAAGGTTGATTATCATGATTGGTGGTGTAACAGTGAATTTACTACTAGGATTCTTTATATATACTATGGTGATTTTTGCTTGGGGGAGAGTGCAAATCAACCCACAAAAAATGGATCATGGCGTAAGCGTCCATCCATACATAACTGAGAAATATGGGATCGAGTCAGGTGACCAGATTATTGAAGTAGATGGAAAAACCATAACAAATTTAGATGAACTGAATAAAATTATTATGCTTCGAGACCTTACAAACATAAAGGTAAAGCATAGCGATAATGGGCTTGAGTCCATCGAAATTCCTGAGAATATTGGGCTTGAATTGTTTCAAAACAACGCTTTTCCTGCATTTGGTATGAGAACATCATCCT
>CAJWAO010000106.1 GCA_913020765.1 uncultured Flavobacteriales bacterium
CACACATATCATGGCAAAAAAGGAGCCTTCGGCTGTATTTTATTCTAAGTCATTAATCAATTATTATTTATCTCGTCACATTGGCCTGGAGGATATGGTTTATATATCTTTGAAGGATAAGCATTTACTAAATAGTAATGTAACATCAGGCACAAAATTATTTAGTACTGTGGCAATTGATTCATCAATGATTTCTGGCTTAAAAGAGCTCTCCAAGGACGATTTTTATCACAATCCATATGTAAATAGACTTTGGTACAATATGCGGATTTACACTTATATAAAATAATGTCTGAATACAAAAAGCATATCACGATTTTAGGTGGTGGCCCTGCGGGGATGGCTGTTGCTTTTTATGCGCATGAAAAAGGGATAGAGTATAGCCTGTTCGAACGTTCAAATCGTTTGGGTGGAAATTGTATTACTATAGAACATAATGGATTTCTTTTTGATTCAGGTGCACACCGACTTCACGACAAAGATCCTGAAACCACGCAGATTATCAAGGGGCTTCTTGGTTCAGAATTGGAATTGATTCATGTTCCCAGTCAAATATACAGGGAGGGGCGTTTTATAGACTTCCCCCTCTCCCCGCTAAATTTATTGCGTTTTCTTGGCCTCTTTAGGTTTATACATTCTGCATTTCAAATTCTTTATGCCAAATCAAAGAAAAATGCTGTTAACGAAGATTTCAAGTCACTTGTTTTGCATCAATATGGTAAAAACATAGCAGAGTTGTTTTTACTTCACTATACAGAAAAACTCTGGGGAAAACCAGCTGATGAGCTTTCCACCGAGGTTGCGGGTAAGCGATTGAAGGGTTTAAATTTAACAACTTTCATGCTCGAGGCGATTCAAGGAAAGAAAAGGAAGACGCGTCATCTTGATGGGTCATTCTATTATCCGAAATATGGGATTGGTGCGATTTTTGAAAAAATGCAACAGCACCTGAATACAGGGAGCATTTTTCTAGAGCATAAAGTAACCTCAATTCGTCACGAGAACAATCGTATCAAAGGAATTATTGTGAACGATAGAAAAGAGCATATGGTGCAAGAACTAGTCTGCTCCCTCCCTCTTGGGGTTGTTTTAAATATTTTAGACCCCCCTCCTCCATTCGAGATTTTAGAGCTAGCCAAGCGTATCGAATTTAGAGATATTATCCTTCTCGGATTCTTTTTGGACAAGGAGTCAGTAAACAATAACGGCTCGATGTATTTCCCTTCTGAGCGCTATCGATTTACGAGAATTTATGAACCAAGAAATAGAAGTGTTCATATGTCTCCAAAGGGCAAAACCTCTTTAATGGTTGAGATTCCTTGTCAACGCAATGAGCCTATTTGGAATCAGGATGAGTCGTTGCTTTTGAATGAAATTGCTCAGAAACTTATTGAAGCGAAACTGTTTACTGAGGATGAACTTTTGGACTCGTGCGTGTATCGAGTATATAATGCATATCCGATATTGGAAAAGGGTTATGCGGAAAGGGTAAAGCCAATTTACGCTTACCTTTCGTTGTTTAAAAATCTTCATTTAACAGGACGCAATGGACTTTTTTCGTACACACATATTCATGACCATATGGTAAATGGTAGGGAGGTGATAGATAGGTTGTGCCATGAATAAACCTATTTTCGTATCCATTTAAAGTATATAATATTTGAGTTCAAGTCTTTTTTTCCTAACTTAGGATTAAACAAAACACGATGTAATATGAAGATTAATTATTATTGCATCTTCTTATTTCTTCTTTTCTCCACCGCGGTTTATACTCAAGACCGCATCCATGTTGAAGAAACAAATATTGATTTTAATAGACTGCCTGACATCGTGATTAACAAAAAAGACTCTTTACCGTATTCTGGATTGGTTTATGGAGAATATAAAAATGGAAATTTACAATATGAATGGGCCTATCGAGATGGTGTTCCAAATGGCCTGTGGAAATATTATTTCTACACCGGAAAAATACAATATGAATTCACTTATGTCGATGGGAGCAAAAATGGTCCTTGTCGTGCTTGGTATTTAAACGGGGCATTGAACTTTGAAAGTCAATATGAAAATGACC
The DNA here is from genome assembly GCA_913020765.1 of uncultured Flavobacteriales bacterium. GTDB lineage: Bacteria > Bacteroidota > Bacteroidia > Flavobacteriales_D > Crocinitomicaceae > UBA952. The sequence goes on from CAJWAO010000106.1 coordinate 2,072, forward strand.
AGCTAAATGGGGAGCAGGTTTTTTGGACCTTTACAGGAGAGCTTGATGCGAAAAGGTTATACGCAAATGGCCAATGCATCGAAGGTTGTGAGCACTGATAATTCTTCAGACTAGTTTTCAAAATAAATTCTTGGTATACTTTCTGTAATAAGAATAAAAACATGAAATTTAGACTTATGAAAAAGTATGTATATTTTCTTCTAACAATTATTATGACTGCGGCATTCTACAGCAATGCTCAACTGCCAAACCTTAAGAAAAAGCTTGAAAAAAATAACATCTCTCTTCCTGGAACAAAAGGTCTAAATCAAGATGAGGTAGGAAGAGGTCTCAAAGAAGCTTTAAATAAAGGGGTTGAAAAAGGAGTTGACAAGCTTTCCACGAAGGACGGTTATTTCAAAGATGATGAAATTAAGCTGTTGCTTCCCAAAGAGGCTCAACAGGTTGAGGCTAAGCTCCGAAAAATGGGTCAAGGTGATAAAGTAGATGCTACAATAGAATCATTGAATCGTGCAGCTGAGGACGCTGCAGCGAGTGCAAAGGAATTATTTGCGAGTGCAATCAAAAATATGACATTGAAAGATGCGATGAGTATCTTGAAAGGGAATGATGATGCAGCAACTGTCTATTTGAGTAATTCGACGAAGCCTCAATTGATTGAGAAATTTAGGCCAATTATTAAATCTTCTCTTGATAAGGTGGGTGCGACGGCGAAATGGGCAAAATTGTTCAATGCCTACAATAAAATACCGTTTGTAGAAAAGGTCAATCCTGACTTAGTTAGTTACGCAACTGATGAAGCTATAGACGGTCTTTTCATACAAGTGGCGAAGCAAGAGCTAGCAATACGAAAAAACCCTGCCGCACGAACAACAGAACTTTTGAAAAAAGTGTTTGGTTAAGATCAATAATCGATTAGTGAATAACCCGAAAAACCGTAAAAAACGCGAATTTTAGTCAAATTTTCGACATTTTTTAAGCTTTTTAATCGGTTTTTACTTGTTTAATCAATTTTTCTAACGCAAATGAACTAAAGTAATATTGAGCGCTTCAATTTTTGTAAATCGTTTGTTTTTGTGAGATAAAACGTGTTTTTTGAAATAAAAACGACGATTTCTCACTCTTTTTACTCAATTTCTTTCATTTTTAATTAAAACTGTAAAAGGGTTAAAATTTATAAAGTGATGGTCTCCCCAACCTTAGGAAGCTTCAAATCAATTCCTTCGGATTCAAATGCAGTTTGTGCTGTGTTTCGGTCGATTTCAATGATAGGAAATGTATCATAATGGCAACCAATGATATGTTTACACTCAATAAACGAAGAAGCCATGATGGCTTCTTCAATTCCCATTGTAAAATTATCGCCAATCGGTAATGCCGCCCAGCTTAACTTGGGACATAACACCGGAATTAGCTTCATGTCATATGTTAGTGCTGTATCTCCTGCCATATAGAAGCACGATTGATCATTCCAAATTACAAATCCGCCAGGGTTTCCACCGTATGTGCCGTCTGGAAGTACTGAGGAGTGAATGGCGCTCACATATTTTACTGTTCCAAAGTCGAATTGAAACTTCCCACCGTGGTTCATTGGGTGTCCAGAAATACCTTTACCTTCATACCAAGAAACAATTTCGAAATTTGAAATTATAGTGGCATTGGTATTTTTTGCAATTGCTTCAGCATCCAAAACATGGTCTTGATGACCGTGGGTTAGTAGTATATAATCTGCATCTATCTGATTAATATCAATATCCTTGCAAAGGTCATTTCCTGTTATAAAAGGGTCGAATAATAATTTTTTTCCTCCAAATTCAATCAAGAAACAAGCATGTCCGAAATAAGTAATGTTTGTCATATAATTTTTTTAGTAGTGCTCAAGTTATAAAATACTTTAGAATTCAGCCAAGAATAATTTTTTAATATTTATGACGAAATATGCTTAAAAAGGAACAAAAATGTATGTTTTTGACACAAAATCCGTGATTTTTTGAAATAAATGACTAAAAACGCTTAAAAGTCACCTAAAAAGAGATGAAGTTGGATTGTGTCAGAGAAATTTTAAAAAAGTTA
>CAJWAO010000107.1 GCA_913020765.1 uncultured Flavobacteriales bacterium
CGGCTTTTTGAGCATCTATTGTTGTGGTAAATGGTAACTTTTTGCATGCCACAAAACTATACAATATTTAGGTTGTAAATATTCTATGATTGTTCAAAAGTTGTACTATTTTCTATTATTGCAGTCTTTCAATTCAATAACTGAATAGTTAGATTTGTATAAAGAGATTTTCATGGATTTTCTGAATGAACTAAACGAAAGCCAAAGAGTAGCTGCAAAACATATGTATGGTGCAGCCATGGTTATCGCGGGAGCTGGCTCAGGAAAAACGAGGGTACTTACCTACCGGATTGCCCACATGATTGAAAACAATATTGATCCATTTAATATTCTTGCACTCACATTTACCAATAAAGCGGCAAAAGAAATGACCGAGCGGATTGGTGCAATAGCCGGAGAACACGAGGCAAAAAATATCACCATGGGAACCTTTCATTCGGTTTTTTCAAAAATTCTTCGTTTCAATGCTGATCGAATAGGTTTCCCAAGCAATTTCACTATATACGATACACAGGATTCTAAAAGCCTCATAAAAGATATTATCAAAGGATTTAAATTAGATGATAAAGCCTATAAGCCTAGTCAGGTTTTTAGTAGAATATCAACTGCGAAAAACAACCTTATCTCACCTGAAGATTATAATGACAATCCAGAAATAATACTTGAAGACAAGCAATCAAGACGTCCAGAAATGGGGAGAATATATACGAGCTACATGAATCGATGCCAGCGCTCTGGCGCAATGGATTTCGATGATCTTCTCTATTATACGAATATTCTATTGAGAGATTTTCCTGATGTCCTACACTACTACCAACATAAATTCAAGTATATCCTTGTAGACGAGTATCAGGATACTAATTTTGCGCAATACTTAATTATTAAGCAGCTTGCCGCGGCATACGAAAACATTTGCGTTGTAGGAGATGATGCACAAAGTATTTATTCCTTCAGAGGAGCGAATATTGAAAACATATTAAATTTTAAAAAAGATTATCCCGATTTTACATTATTTAAACTTGAACAGAATTATAGAAGTACAAAAAATATTGTTGAAGCTGCCAACAGCGTAATTAAAAATAATAAAGATCAAATCCATAAGAAGGTTTGGACCGACAATCAAATAGGAGAAAAGTTAGAGGTCATCAGAACCTTGACTGATAACGAAGAAGGAAGAGCGATTTCTGCTAAAATATTTGACAAACAAAAATCTGGAGGCTCATTTAATGACTTTGCCATACTTTATCGCACAAATAGACAGTCGAGAAGTTTTGAGGAGTCACTCAGGAAACTCAATATTCCCTACAAGGTATATGGTGGCCTCTCATTCTATCAAAGAAAAGAAATAAAGGATCTACTCGCCTACTTTCGTCTATCCGCAAACCCAAATGATGAGGAGGCATTGAAAAGAGTAATCAATTATCCTCGCCGCGCTATTGGGAAAACGAGTATCGAAAAGCTTATTGTTGCTGCAAATAAATACAGTACGAGTATTTGGGAGGTAATCTCAAACTTCCACAAATACCCTGTTGATATTAATAAAGGAACACAGGCAAGAATTGGCGAATTTGTGACCATGATACAGAGCTTTCAAGCGGAAGTAAATGAAAAAGATGCCTATACCCTTGCAGAACGTATAGCCAAAGCCTCAGGAATTATGCGAGAGCTTATGAATGAAAAAAACAAAGGACCTGAGGAGGTAGAACGCTTTCAAAACATAGAAGAACTTCTTGGAGGGATTCAGGAATTTGTAAATTCTAACGAAGACGACAGCGTAAAAACATTGGCGGACTTTATGCTTGAGGTAGCATTACTCACAGATGCGGACCAAGACAAACCAGAGGATAAAAACCATGTTTCACTCATGACAATCCATTCAAGCAAAGGGCTTGAATTCCCATATGTATACTTAGTTGGACTTGAAGAGAATCTGTTCCCATCTCAAATGGCATTGCAATCAAGAACAGACCTAGAGGAGGAAAGAAGACTATTCTACGTTGCTGTCACACGTGCCATGGATTCATGCACCATTTCATATGCAAGCTCAAGATTTTTATGGGGTCAGGCCATAAGTTGCGAGCCTTCAAGATTTTTAGACGAAATTGATTCAAAGTATCTTTCATTTAATACCTTGAAAAGTCCAACAAGAAAAAACGCAATTGGAAATGGATTTCAAACCCAAAGACGAGGGGGACTGAATAAAAGCCTTGGAGGTTCTACCCCCGGTAATTTACGATCCCTAAAAGAGGTTAAGCGCGTTCAAAATTCCGGAAATCAATCAAATGATAACACCAAAGAAATCAAGGTTGGCTATAATGTTCAGCATGAAAGATTTGGAAAAGGAAAGGTGACGCATGTTGAAGGAATTGGAGCAGATCAAAAGGCAACAATTTTTTTTCCACATCACGGAAGTAAAACCATTCTCTTGCGCTTTGCGAACCTTGAAATAATTGATTAGAACTGTCGAATCTAGTCCTGATTTAGGACATGTACAAAATGATACCCTTTCACCACAAAATCCTCTTTGAAAAAAAATTTATGCCCGGCATGGTTGTAGGTAAAAGCATCTAAACCGATGGAGCTACAGGACTTTTTCTTCGCAAGCTTTTTAGCATAATCAAATAACATCGCACCAACTCCTCTTGAACGAAAATCCTCTGCGACAATAACATTGTCAAGCTCCATATATTTTCCACACCACAGCTTGTGACCAATCCATACACCACTTAGACCAATGAGTTCATCCTTATCGTATACAGCTAGCATCGAATAATTATGTGGTAGCATCTCCTTAAGCTGTTGTTCATATTCTAAACATGTCAAATTTGGATAAAGATGGGTTAAAAGTGGATAGCCCGTCAATAGCTCTTCTACGGTTTTTAATTCTAAAATTTTCATATTTATTCATATCGATTCTTTCACGCAATCATCACACGTATGCTCGGTAGTAATTAAAATCATGAAGCATCAATTCTAGTTTTAAAAATACCAAATTGTAATTTATTTTATTGTAGTTTCTATTTATTTAAAGAGCGTGTAGACTTGTTTTTTTGATACTTTCGTGTTTATGAAGGTCATTAAAAAAATTCTGTTTTCAATTTTAAGTGAAAAAAGCTACCTGAAATTGCTTCACCGAAGCTTTTATGCTCTACTTGACCTAGGAATTTTAAAGGGTAATTCGAAATTCAAGTACCATCACAAGGTTAAGGAATTGATCAAAGAAGATGACGTAGTTCTTGATATTGGTGCCAATTTAGGGTATTTCGCAAAAACATTTTCCCGAATCACCTTAAAGGGAAAAGTCATTTGCGTTGAACCACTTCCACAGTATTTTTCAGTATTGCAGCATTTCTTGGGTAAGAAAAAAAATGTTTCGCTTCACAATGTTGCACTGGGAAAGCAATCCGGGACAGTTACGATGGTACTTCCAATGCAAGATGGAATGATTCGAACAGGACTCCCCTATATTGCTAGAGAAAAAATAAAGTCAGACGAACGAACACAAGAGGTTGAAATTGTTAATCCACTTTCGCTTATTGAAAATGAGTCAAAACTGGATTATATCAAATGTGATATTGAGGGTTATGAATGGATTGTTTTTCAGGAGCTAAAACCTACAATCCAAAAACATTTACCTATCATTCAAATAGAAATTTCTAATAAAAATCTAGAAGATTTTATTGACTTTTTTAAGGAGTTAGAATATGTTCAATACGGAATTGTAAATCAGAAAATTGTTCAGGAAAATGGAAAACAGGAAGAAGATGGTGATTATCTTTTTGTACCAAAATCAAAAGAAAGTTCTTTTTTAAATGCACTGACTTAAATATGAAATTGATTTGTATTTTACTTTTGCTTGCTACTTGCTTCGCGTGTAAAAAAAATGCAGGCATATTCGAGCTTTCAGGAATCATTACGGATATGAGCAGCACAAGTGGACTAAAGGACTGCAAGGTTTATCTCTACAGTGTGCCTATCGGCTCAAGTGAAGAATTGTTGACCGATTCTGCTTTAACAGGAAACGATGGCTCCTTTTATTTTTCATTTGAAAGGGCTCAAATGGAAAAATACATAATCAAATA
>CAJWAO010000108.1 GCA_913020765.1 uncultured Flavobacteriales bacterium
AAATATTGATTTCCCTCTTGAAATTTTTGCCCAGAAATGGTTTCGCCGCTACAAAAGAGATGAAAATTGTTATCCTGAATTTGATTTTCACCGCAAGCAACAATAAGAATTGATAACAAAATACAAAAGGTGGTCAGCCTCATCATAAAAAAATGTTAGGAGACAAATGTAAATAAATATTACCTGAGGAGTCTTACAAACATAATCTACAAATGATTCATATCTAAATAACTCCTGAGGCTAAAAACTTAAATGGCAGGAAAAAGAATTCCAAGGATAATGGAAGAATATCAAATAAAAATGAATCAATTTTCAAGCTTGTAAGAAATTCCTATACCCAAAACAGACTTGAATTGAGTTCTAGGACCTACGTTCCCATCAATGTCACGAATTTGAATATCATCATCATAAATCAAATTCCATTGTGCTGTTGCCGAGAACAATGAATTTACCCGAAAAACAAAAACCAGCTCAGCATTGACATCGATATTTTGTGGATTGTTTAAATAATTACTGAAGAGCTCGAGCTTTGACTTCATCTCTATATTTTTCATCAGCTCTGCATTCCATTTTAACTTTATAAAAGCACCAAATTCGTGACGAATTCGTTCTCCCTGCTCTACTCCAAATGAACCAATCTGAGAAAGAGAATCATCCATTACAAAAGTTGTTTTTGCTGCGAAAGGGGAACCGAAAATAGAGAAATTTGCATCCTTAACGTAATCCGTTCCAAAGGCAAGGTTCATGTAACCCGGTGCCATAAACTTGGATACAGGAATTGAATCATTGGGATAGGTAAAACCATCGGCAAATTGCGTTTTAAATCCGGCATTTAGACTAAGCAAAAACTTTTTAGAAATACGCATACCTACTTTGGACGATAAGTCAATTTTATCATCGGTTTTTTGATACATAAAAACCTCTGACTCGTCTAAATATTTTATCCCGCCAAAAGCTAATGATAAATCATTGGACCAATTCCACATTTCTTTATTGAAATTAGCACTTGCGCGAACTGAAGCATTTAGTGCAATATTATTCCTTCCACCTGCATTCCAATTGATAAAAGAGCTCTGTGCTCCGTTCAGTGAATAAAGTGATTTCAATTTCCAATTACTTGAATTTAAGCTGTCCAATTTAGTGGAGTCCATGCGCAATGAATCCATTTGCTGTGCAGACATAAAAAAAATGTTAAACAAAAACAGGATGACAAGAAATGGTTTATTTTCGCGTTGCATAATTTAAACTTTGACACAAAAATACTCACTTGTGGTACGTTTGCTTTTAATCTTTTTAATATTTATTCAACAATGCACGTTGAATGCTCAAATAGAGGCTAACTATTCCAAAAACGAGCATTGGTTAATACTCCCTGCGGACGGACAAAATATCCTTGAACCCTACATCAACGATTCGTCATTAATTTCTTATGCGGACGTGTTTTACATTTATCCAACTGTTTTTACGGATAAAAAAAATAAGAGTTGGAATATCTCTATTGACGATAATGAGCAACGCAAAAAAGCCAAACGGGTCACTCGACTACAAAGTTCTGCCTGGGCGGAATCTGGTCGGATGTTTGTACCATATTACACGCAAGCCAACCTTCGTAGTTATTCGAACTTGGAAAATGGTGGAAGACAAGCCTTACTAAAAGCATACAGTGATGTGAAAAAAGCTTTTACTCATTATTTGGAAAATTTCAACAATGGAAGACCGATAATTATTGCAGGACATAGTCAAGGGTCGACACATGGTATGCTGTTGCTAAAAGATTTTTTTGACGAAAAAAAGCTTCAAGAACAGCTGGTTTGTGCTTATCTCCCTGGAATCGGGCTAAATGAAGATGAATTTGAGTCAATTCCGCTTTTAAAAAATGAAATGCAAACAGGAGGATTTGTAAGCTGGAATACTTTCAAGAGAAGATATAAAACAAAAAAATTCAAAAATTGGTATGAAGGGAAAGCAACAATCAATCCTGTGACATGGGATCAAAAAAAATATGCTGACCGTAAACTACACAAAGGATTTCTTTTTTGGGATGATAAAATGTACGCACAGTCTTTTCACACGCACTTGGAAGATGGAGCGATATGGATTTCCCTTCCACATGTTCCTTTTCGCTCTCTCGCATGGACACTCGATGACTATCACATTGGTGATGTGAACCTGTTTTGGAAAGACATCCAAACAAATGCAAAAAATCGAGTTCTTAGCTTTCGTCAAAAAGAAATTGCAAAATCGCAAAAACCCTAAACTCTTTTCAAATAGGATTGTTGTTTTTAAGAGTTAAAGTATATTTGCAAAAAGTTAATTAACCCCTATTTAATGAGACCATTTACAAGCCGTCACATAGGCCCTTCTCCTTCCGAAAAGAAACTAATGATGGATGCAGTTGAAGTATCCTCAATGGAGGAACTTATTAGTCAAACTGTTCCATCTCAGATACGCTTATCTTCGGATTTAAAAATCGCAGAGGCCATGAGTGAAAACGATTTTTTAATTCACATGTCCAAATTGGCATCCAAAAATAAGGTGTTCAAATCATTTATTGGATTGGGGTATCATGAGACCATCACGCCTTCTGTCATTTTAAGAAATGTTCTGGAAAACCCTGGTTGGTATACCGCTTACACCCCTTATCAAGCAGAAATTTCTCAAGGAAGATTAGAAGCGCTAATGAATTTCCAAACAATGGTTTTGGACCTAACAGGTATGGAGATTGCAAATGCCTCCCTTCTCGATGAAGCCACGGCTGCAGCAGAGGCCATGCTGATGTTTTACAATGCGCGTTCTCGATCTGATGTGAAAGCGGGTAAGACTAAGTTTCTGATTGACAAAAATGCGCTACCTCAAACCCTCGATGTAGTAAAAGGAAGGTCCAAGAACTTGGGTATTGAACTGGTCATCGATGATATCGATACCTGTGAAATTGATGATTCCTATTTTGGAGCAATCCTACAATATCCTGATGTTTATGGTCACATTTGTGATATTGAAAAAAGAATCGAAAAACTAAAGCAGCATTCCCTACAAGTGGCTGTAGCTGCTGATATACTAAGCTTAGTACTTTTGAAAGCGCCTGGACATTTTGGGGCCGACGTAGTTTTGGGCTCATCTCAACGATTCGGGGTACCGATGGGCTATGGTGGGCCTCACGCCGCGTATTTTGCTGCCAAAGAGTCTTTCAAACGCAATATGCCGGGAAGAATTATTGGTATCTCGAAAGACACGGATAACAACACAGCGCTCAGAATGGCACTCCAAACAAGAGAGCAGCATATTAAAAGAGGAAAAGCTACCTCAAATATATGTACAGCGCAAGCACTTTTAGCTGTCATGGCAAGTATGTATGCCGTTTATCATGGTCCGACCGGTATTAAAAATATCGCATTCCATGTGAATGGTCTAGCAAATAATCTAGCATCAGGATTAAAAAGTCTAGGCTACAAATTGGGATCTGAATCATTTTTCGATACCGTGTGGGTGCAAGATGTCAACTGCGAAAAACTTAGGTTATTGGCTGAAGCTAAAGAACTCAACTTTCACTACATTAGAGATAATGAAGTAACCATAAGTTTCGCCGAACCTCACACAGAAAGCGATGTTGCTTTAATTTTAAGCTTGTTTCAAGAACTATCTAATTCAACAGAGACAAAACAAGGCCATTCTCATTCTCTCCAATCTGAGCTAAAACGCACAGATGAAGTGCTTACACAAGATATTTTTAATCGCTACCACTCTGAATCCAAAATGATGCGATATTTGAAAAAGCTTGAGAACAAGGATCTTTCTCTGGTCCATAGTATGATTCCTCTAGGTTCATGCACCATGAAGTTAAACGCCGCAAGCGAACTCATTCCGATTACCAATCCATCTTTCAGCAACCTACATCCATTCGCGCCTTTAGATCAAGCTCAGGGTTACCATACCATGTTCA
>CAJWAO010000109.1 GCA_913020765.1 uncultured Flavobacteriales bacterium
TCACGCCAGGAGAATTCGGTTACTTTAAGGATGAGTTTGAAATTGTTGTAGTGATTGATGTATTGCGAGCAACTACTGCAATATGTGCTGCTTTTGACAATGGAATCAAGTCGATTATTCCTGTACCAACTCTAGAGGATGCATTAGAGTATAAAAAGAAAGGATTCCTTGTTGGTGCGGAGCGCAAAGGACAAATCGTTGAAGGCTTCGATTTTGGCAATTCACCCTACTCCTACATGAAGGAAGAATTCAGAGGAAAAGAGGTCGTACTGACCACCACCAACGGAACCAAATCTATAGCCGTGGCGAAAGATGCAGATACCGTGGTTATTGGTGCGCTTGTCAATTTAGACGCGATGGTGGATTGGTTGATCAAACAAAATAAAAACACACTGTGTCTTTGTTCTGGTTGGCAAGATAAGTTCAACCTTGAGGATACCATCTGTGCAGGAGCTATTTCCGATGCACTCATTGCAACTGGAGACTTCACATCTGTTGAGGATTCCTCTATTGCAGCAAAATATTTATACCAATCTGCAAAAGACAATTACATGGGGTATTTAAAATCAAGCTCTCATCGAAGGAGACTCCGAAACCTCAACCTTAATAAAGATGTCATATATTGCCTTACACCGAACACATCAACAGCTATTCCTATCCTGCGAGACGGGAAGCTTTATAACCAATGACAAATGAAATACCTTTTACTCATATTTACAGTTTGCGTATCACTATCCATAACACATACACCGAAGAGAGTAATGTGGGGTTTTTTTGGCCACAAAAAAATAAACCGCATTTCAATATTTACCCTACCCAATGAAATGTTTGGATTTTACAAAGAACATATTGAATATATCACGGAACACGCGGTTGATCCAGACAAAAGAAGATATGCAGTAGAGGGAGAAGCGCCATGTCACTATATTGATTTAGATCATTATTACCATAAAGGTGAAGATCCTTACAAAAAAATGCCAAAAACGTGGGAAGCTGCCGTTGCGAAATTCTCTGAAGATACGCTTCAAGCTTATGGAATCGTACCCTGGCATATTCAACGTATGAAGTATAGACTTCAAAAGGCCTTTGAACGCAAAAATGTAGACCTCATATTAAAGTATTCAGCAGATATTGGACACTACATTGGAGATGCACATGTTCCCTTACATACGACTGAAAATTATAACGGGAAAATGACCAATCAGGTCGGTATTCATGGTTTATGGGAAAGTCGACTGGTAGAGGTGAACTCGGACAACTACGATTACTTTGTTGGAAAAGCCGGCTATGTTGATGATGTACTAGATTTCGCTTGGACGGCCGTAAAAGGTTCACACAACGCACTTGACTCCGTATTTAAAATGGAAATCGAATCGACGAATGAAATACCCTCTAATCGTAAATTCAGTTATGAACGAAGGGGAAATACGACAGCCAAAGTGTATTCAAAAGAATTTTGTGACCTCTACCACTCTAAAATGAATGGGATGGTCGAAAGAAGAATCAAAAGAGCAGTTCTATCTACCGGGTCTATCTGGTATACCGCATGGGTTGATGCAGGACAACCGAACTTGAGAGACTTGCAATATACTAAACCAAGTGATGAATTAATTAAAGAGCTACAAGCCCTCGACGATGCTTATCACCAAGGTCTTCACAAAGGCAGAATCTGTGATTAAAAATTAATAACCTAGACTAGCCATAAATAAACAAAAGGCGATAAACAAAATCAATGAACCGACTAAAGATAAGATAACTAGTACTTGCCTCTTTTTTGTTTTAGACTCCTGTCTCTTTGCTCTTTCTAATCGCTTTTTAAAAAGAGATACATGCTCTCGAAGTATTGAACTGTTCGAGGACTTCACCTCTAATAAGTCTAAGGCCTTGTAGACGTTACCAAGTGTTTCGGAATAGGAAAAAGTATTTCTGCCTATTGTTTTTGCAAAAACAGCCCCAAAAATTGGTGTAGACCGCATTGAATCCATCTGCTTAGCGCTGCTCAAGGTATTCATATCGGATACCATACCTTCGAATCTTGCAATCCACATTCCGCAATCTTGTATTAAATCTTCGAGTTCATCTGACTCTTGCTCAACAAATTCATCCTGTATGATAGAACTTCCACAATACGCGCAATTTGATACCAACAGCTCGTTTTCAGCACCACAATTAACACATTCTCTATAATTCATTTTTCAAAAATCAGAGTTCAATGCTATGCAAAATTATCGATCCATCTCACCAAAAAAAGAGAGCCTAACTGTATGATTATAGCCGTAATAATTAGGATGAATAGAAAATTATCGATGATATGAGACTCCATAAAGAAACCCATTATAAACTCAGCCAAACCAGCTACAAATAGTAAAAGTGTCAACCCGAATTTGAAAGCATCCTTGATTTGAGAAGTTGCCAAATACGCCAAAAAAGCAACATTGATAAGAATAATGATATCATTTACAATCCAATTAAATGGCTCGTATCGACTCAAAATCAAACCAAGTAGCGAATTCAACATCAGCAGAAGTAAACCCGAAAATATAAATACCTTTTTCATTTTTGATTTCTATTCAGTATTTGAAGGCGGCGGCGGTATTTTATTAACCATTTCTTTTAAATCCTTATCATCCATTATATTCCCCCAATCTGTCATACCTTTTTTCCAAATAAGTGTTTGTCTATTAACAATATTCTGATCAATCATTTTTTGAATCGCATTAATGTTATGAGGACCATTCTGTTTGTTATCTATTAGCACATAATACTGCTCACCTCTGTTCGGAGGCGGTGGCGGGGTATTACCTCCGGAACCAAGGTTACTTTGGTTACCTGTATTCATATTTCCTACCATATTACCCATGACATTCCCCATACCAAAGCCTACTCCCATTCCCATACCTGCGCCCATAGTATCTCCCATAGTCCCATCATTTTCAGCGGCTTTATCTAGCACATCAAAGCTTCGCTCCATCTGATAAACATCCTTTCCAGCAATATTTACTTTCGCAGCCAAGTCTTTTGCTTCCTTCAACTTAATAACGCTAGGGTCATCCTCAGGCACATTAATAGACATTATAAAGAAGTTTTCAATTTTAATTCCATATTTTTCAAACTCCTCTTGAATGCCCTTTTGACAAAATGAGGAAACGTCAGAAACAATTGCTTGAATATCTAAAATTGAAAGCCCATCCAAAACTATTTTTTTTCCTATTCCAGAGGTTATCGAAGAAATTACAAGCCCCTCAAAATAATCTAAAACCTTAGCCACAGAAAAATCTGTCATATTACCGACCAAAAGTTCTAAAAACTTTCTAGGGTCTTCAATAGACAAGCCAAATTGACCGAATGCACGAACTGGTACGATAATGTTGTACTTCGGATCTTCAAGAACTATAGGTGCTGGTGTACCCCATTTATTATCAAGAAAAGACATCATATTTACAAACCAGACCTCAGCTTGAAATGGGGAGTCATCCCCGAATGGTAGATTAATAAGCTTATTTAGCAAAGGAATGTTACCCGATTTCAAAGTAGTGGTTCCCGAGTCAAATTCATCCAAAATCTGACCTCCTTTCACAAAAAAGGCTTTTTGAGATGTATTTACAATAAGTTGTGTACCTAATTTTAAATCTTCAACAGGATGCTTCCAAACAAACTGTTCCGAATTCGATTCATATTTTATAACATCAATAAATGCCATGCGCGTATAATTTATAATGTATTTCATTATAAATATACACGTTTAATTTGCGTTTAAAAAGCAGGACTGTATCCTTTTTAACCTTAAACGATTTTTCGATACTTGATTCTCCTAGGGCCAGCATCCCCTAGTCGCTTCTTTCGATTTTCTTCATAATCAGAGTACGTGCCTTCAAACCAATAAACCTCGGAGTCACCTTCAAAAGCCAAAATATGTGTAC
>CAJWAO010000110.1 GCA_913020765.1 uncultured Flavobacteriales bacterium
ATACCTACTCGCCACATTTTAGAAATACCCATCCTAAATCCAATTCCCATTGGTAAAGTCAGCGTTAGAGGTGAATACGGTTGGTCTTGACCTTCAGTTCGCAATTTACGCAATGATGTCCAATTTCCTTCTGCGTCTTGAGCTCTTGGATTAAAGTAACACAAACCAATTCCTCCAAAAAGGTAATATTGTTGTGACCTATTTTTTTTTGAATAGTTCCCTGGAAGGTTGTAAGTAGATCCAAATTGCTCTTTGGCAGCAAAAATCCACTCTATTCGTTGCTGAATTTCTACTCCCAAGCTTCTGAAATGAAGATTTCGGGCATATCTACTAGGCTCCTCAGAGAGGGAGTCCGCACCTTTCAAATTAAAAACACAAAGGCTGGAAGTTGTTGCAAAATACGGATGAAAACGTTGACGGTAGCCTAACCAAAATGCAACACCAGTCGCTGGCCAGTCTATGTCTTTTAAGCTGTAATCTCTACCAATACCCTCGGCACCACCCAAATCACCATTAAATTGAGTTGCACCCACACCAATTTGCAGCTCTTTCTTGTGCAAAGACCAATTTCTTTGTGAATTAAAGTTCGCATGCTGCGCGTGCGTGGCGAGCGTAAATAGTAAAAGGAAAGAGAATACAGCTATCTTTTTCATTTTTGTACAAATTACATTTCTGTACGAAATTAGGGAAATTTCCTAAGTCCACAAAAGACTCAAGTCATAATTTAATAACTAAAACCCACTAAATAAAAATTAAAAAGGATAATATTGAAGCCAAACCAATGGTTCCGTAAAACCATGGACTTCTCCAATACTCACGTTGCGCTTGAACTTTTTTAAGCACCAAATCGAAATCGCGCATGTTATTAATTTGGTCTGAGCTAAGCTCTTTTTGGTTGAATAAAATTTTTCTCATATACTTATTCCTTAAATAATACTTTCAGTTTTTGCAAGGCTCTAAATGTCTTAACTTTAGCATTGTTTTCCGTTACACTTAAAATTTCACCTATCTCTCTGTAAGAACGTTTTTCAAAGTAACGCATCTCAATGAGCATCAAATCTTTCTCATTTATTTGCCTCAATACTTTTTTTAACTTTTCCTTATGCTCATCTAGTCCATCGACGTCAAGTTCTTCAAAAACCTGAACGATTGTGACTTTATCAATACTCACAGTTCGCTTTACTTTTTGGTCACGAAAAGACTGATAAACTTCGCTCTTTGCGATTCTAAATAACCAAGAAGAAAAAGGCAACCCCCGGTATTCATACTTGGAAAGATTTGTAATTGCTTTCACAAATACATTGGATGTAATATCGCAAGCCAGGTCACTATCATTAATACGCTTAATCACATATCTAAATATACTTTCGTAATATTCATTATAGAGTGGGGCAAAATGCTGTGGATTAGTTTTTGATTTTTCAATAATTTGTAATTCGGATTGAATACGGGTATCACTCTGGTGATACAGTGAAGCTGAGGACATAGTACATTGTTTTCTAGTTTGACATGGCATAAGATGCACTTGCAGGAGCACCTTATATTAACCTAACGCAAAATCATTTAAAAAGTAACACTCAAATAGAAAAATTATAATGATATCCTGAGTTGGATTGTTAGGTCAGATTTCCGATCCCCTTGAATTTGTTCAGCTCCAGAGCCAATTTGATCTCTGTCATTGTATAAGAAAAACCCATATTTCACCCACAAGTCTGTTGAACGACCAAAAGAATATCTTGCCAAAAGAAAACAGCGACTTCCTTTGAAATAATAGGCCGGAATAGAAAAGACGTATAGTGCATTGTTCTCGTATGAATAAATTCTGGTGTTGTAACTATCGGTATCAAAAAGAGCATATCGAATGTTGAAGGATAAAGGGAATGATTTTGGTTTATAGGCAACATCTTGAGTAATTAACAAACCCTTTTCCATTGATTGACTTTCACGCTGAATCGACACCCATTCTACCCTACTTTTTAATGTAAGCACTTTATTAATTTTATTACTGATATTGATTCTAAAATTACGCTGAACTACATTTTCAATATTGGTGATCACACCCGTCGAAGGAGACTCATTTCTTTGACGGAGCTGTTCCCTATATCTAGCATATAACTGAAATGACTTATTGGGCTTGTAAGTAGGTTGAATTAAAAACTCGTGCCCCTTTGAAGGTGCATCAACGCCATATTTCATCCACGGGAATTCAAAAATATCGGTATAAGCGTTCATGGACCAAGCCCGAGATACTTTGAATTTTAAACCGGCATACAAACCATTCTCATTTTGTGTTCGACTCCCCTCCGAAAAACCAGCATTATACATTGTTTGGTAAGACTCATCGTAATCACGGTATAAAAGCCCCAAGCTGAGACGGGTATCAATTGCAAGTAGAGCTCCGTGAAGCATCGCTAATCCAGAATGATTATCATTGGTAGAATGAGAAATTTCCCCAAAGACATTAAGATTCCTGTAAACGTAATTATAATCAGCACTGAAGGACAAACAACGATTGCCACTGAAATAAAATTGATTGTACGGCCGAGGATTTAATTGGACCGTTTGATCATATTTTAAATAAAGACCTTGAAAACCAAGTTTTAAAAAGTTATTCTGAAATTGAATGGAAGCACCAGATATGAATTCCTTTAGGGCATCCTTTTTCATAATCTCAGAGTGCGTCCGATGCAAGCCAGAAAGATTTATCGAGGATACAAATTCCAAATTTTCTTGTAAAGAATCTTGAATACCACTGGCATCAATTCTTTTGAAAGATGAAAACAACAAAAAATCAAAATTCTTGTAAGCTAAATTAACTGCGGCACCACGAAAAAACCGAGATTCATCGACCGAAGTATACGGCTTTATGGAAACGGGATTCCGTTTCATTGTTAATATATCCGATGACTTACCAAAAGCATAGCTCGACCATAAATTTAATCCCTGACCTAATTGGATTTGATAATCACCAATAGCAATAGATTTTAAATACTTGCCTCCCTTATAGAAAGCATGAGCAGAGTAAAAATCGAAGCCATATTTTTGGGCACCACGAAAAAATGATTCTCCTGCATCTTTTTCAGCAGTTATACCAACACTTATATTTGTTTTATATGAATACCTGAAGCGAGAATAATATTTATGAGCGTTTCCGTAATAATACTTACTAGATTGTTCTAGCAGGGAATCGGGAACATCAGCATAGCCCGCTTTGCTTTCAATTGTCGGCTGAAAACGCAGAAACCAATCAAACTTACCTTCTCTCATTGCCTCTTTAAATGTGAGATGCAGTCGATCTAAACGTTCGTCTAAGGTTACAAAAGGTAGAACCAAATATATGGTCTCGAGATCCCAAAATTTCAAACTCTGTAGTTCGTATATAGAAATCAGTTTACCATGTATTTTTCTATGAACTAGAAGATCGCTAATTTGAATGTCAGTAAGTAATCCCAGGTCATTCAAGGTTTCTCTGGAGGACTTATTTAGATCAATAGGGTTGTCAATGTAAAAGTTGAATTGCTCTAAAAGGTTTGTTAGATCTATATTCTCGGTCTCCAATTGTTCAGAAATAAACTCAATACGTTGTTGAATAATTTGACTTCTCTCTTGCGAGAGACAGTTCAGACATAAAAGCATTAGTAAAATGAATAACCTTTGTTTCATTTCTTTAAATCGAATCGAAAAGATATATTAGGAGACCATCCCAAAATTTGGTGGTACTGGGTTCCAAAATCTAAGTGGTATCGAC
>CAJWAO010000111.1 GCA_913020765.1 uncultured Flavobacteriales bacterium
TATTTGACAAAGCAAATGCGAATATTGCGGAACGTCTTGTTGAAAACTAATTTATGTGCGGAATAACAGGATTTATTGATTTTAAGCAAAATTCATCAATGCAGCATTTGCATAAAATGACAGATATATTGTATCATCGTGGTCCAGATGCCTCAGGTTATGAGCTTATTGAAAAAGAAAATTATTGTCTCGGGCTTGGCCATAGAAGGTTATCAATCATAGATTTGACAGAATCAGGTGCTCAGCCAATGCGTTTTCAAGAGTTTTGGATTTGTTTCAACGGTGAGGTATATAATTTTAAAGAAATAAGGGTAGAACTTGAATCATTGGGTCATGAATTTAAGAGTACCTCCGATACTGAGGTTGTGCTTCAAGCCTATTCGAGATGGGGAAGTGCATGCGTCGATCGGTTTATTGGGATGTTTGCCTTCGTGATTTACAACAGCAGTGATGGTCAAGTCTTTTGTTGCCGTGACCGTGCAGGGGTAAAACCATTTTATTATTACTTCAAAGATGGTCTATTCTTGTTTTCTTCCGAGCTAAAGTCTTTACATGAGCACCCTGGATTTGATAAGCAGCTTAATTTATCGGCAGTTTCAGCTTTCATGCAATACGGAAATGTGCCAACGCCCCACTGTATCTTTAAAAACTGTCATAAACTAAAACCTGGACATTTCATGAAATTCAGTATTGAAGAGGAATTGTCAATAGAACAAATTCAGCCTCAGAATCAAATATCTTATTGGAATGTGTATGACGCATACAATAAACCAAAGTTGGATTTGTCTTTTGAAGCTGCCAAAGAGGAAACTGAGAGTATTCTGAAAAATGCTTGTGATTACAGGATGGTTTCGGATGTGCCAGTAGGTGTGTTTTTAAGTGGGGGTTATGACAGTGCCTCAGTGACTGCACTACTACAAAAGGATAGAACGTGTCCATTGAAGACATTCACGATTTCAGTTCCAGATATTGGTCTTGATGAGGCGCCATATGCAAAGGAAATAGCCTCATATTTAGGAACCGACCACACAGAAATTCAGTGTAGCCATACAGAAGCTATTGATCTAATCGAAGACCTTCCTTTTTATTATGATGAGCCTTTTGCAGATAGCTCTGCCATCCCAACTACACTTGTGAGTTTGGCAGCCAGAAAGCACGTCACTGTTGCATTAAGCGCTGATGCCGGTGATGAGGTGTTTGCCGGCTATAATAGGTATGATTATATCCAAAGATATGGTGAACGTTTAAATAAAATCCCTTCATTCTTGCGTAAATCCATCGTAAAAAGTATGGACCTGATTCCGTCTAACGCGATTCCCTATTTCCGAAATACGTATAATTTTCACAATCGCTACGAGAAAATCAAAGGGGTAATGGCTGACCCGACGCAGGAGCGAATTATGATGAGCTTAAGTGAGCAGTTTACAGATACTCAAATGCAGAAGATCGCTAAGTTTGAGTACGAGAAGTTAGTTACTGCTTATGGCTCAAAGGAGCTTAAGTCTGAGTTTAGCTCACCATTGTCTTTCATGATGGCTGTGGATTATCAAACTTATTTGGTAGACGATATACTTCAGAAAGTGGACCGGGCGTCGATGACAGTCAGTCTCGAGGGTCGCGAGCCTTATCTCGACCATAGGTTAATTGAATGGGCAGCACAGCTCCCAGATGAATACAAATACAATAAAGGAGAAAAGAAATATATTCTCAAGGAGATTCTACACAACTATATCCCAAAAGAAATGATGGACCGTCCAAAAATGGGTTTTGCAATTCCCATTGCAAGTTGGCTCCAGAATGATTTGAAACATCTCGTAGATCATTACATTAACGAGGAACTGATTTCGAGACAAAAGCTTTTTGATTGGGCCATTGTTGGAGATATTAAAAAACAGTTTCTGTCAGGAAAAAAGGAGTATGACGTGAAGATGTGGTACTTTTTGACCTTTCAAATGTGGTACGAAAAATGGATGACTTAAATGCATTTGTATTTTGAAAAAATAGAGCTTCGATTTTTATTTCCAGCCGGAACGAGTAGGGGAGTACTTCGTAAAAAACCATCCTGGATTATCAAAAGTGTCGACAATCCGCAAATCTTTGGTGAATGTTCAGTTATTCCCGGATTGAATAAGGATTATGAATCAGACTTTCAATATGAGGCGAAGTTGAATTGGGTCTGTAATACTTTCGAGTCCTTATATGAACAACTCGGAGCGGACAACTTATTAGATTTTTTTTGCAAAGAACTTGTGCATTACCCCTCAATTTTATTTGGAGTCGAGGGTTTATTTTATCAATTAAAAAGGTGCGCGGGAAAAGACCCATTTGAAAGTGCATTTTCTAAAGGTGACGCCTCCATTCCAATCAATGGGTTAATATGGATGGGCTCTATTGATGAAATGAAGGTTCGTGTCAGAGAAAAAATTCAGCAAGGTTTTAGTGTCCTTAAATTTAAGATAGGGGCATTAGATTTTAAATCAGAATATGAATTGCTCTCACAGGTGAGAAAAGAATTTGGTGCTGCATTAGAAATTCGCGTAGATGCCAATGGAGCTTTTGATGCGCATAATGTAAAGGATGTTTTAACTAAGCTAAAAGAGATTAATATTCATTCCATTGAGCAGCCCGTGAGACCGGGTCAATGGGAATTGATGAGAAATCTTTCCGAAGATGGTCTCGTGCCAATCGCTCTTGATGAGGAGCTTATTGGTATACGCACGATTGAGCAAAAAAATGAGCTTTTGGAATCAATTCGTCCCCAGTATATTATATTAAAACCAAGTCTTCATGGGGGGTTGATTGGGACTTTGGAGTGGATTTCTTTAGCTCGAAAAATGGATATAGGTTGGTGGGTCACTTCTGCACTGGAATCTTCAATTGGTCTAGAGGTAATCGCACGAATGGTTGGTTTTTTGAATCCGGCTATACCACAAGGTCTAGGTACTGGCGGGCTATTTGAGAACAATTTTGAATCCTTACTGGTTATTGAGGAAGGCACCTTAAAATACCAAAATGTCTAAAAGTAAATCGGAATGGAATCAACTGAATGCGATTGAGAAACACGTTATCGTAGACAAAGGAACGGAATACCCATTTTCAGGGGAGTATAATAATTTTAAAGGAAATGGGGTTTTTGTTTGCCGTCGTTGTGAGCATCCGCTTTATTCAAGTGAAAGTAAATTTGATTCCGGTTGCGGTTGGCCAAGTTTTGATGATGAGCTAGTTGGCAATGTAACACGGGTTCCTGATGCAGATGGTCGGCGTATTGAAATTATATGTGCGAACTGTTCCGGGCACCTTGGTCATGTTTTCAGTGGGGAACGCCTTACACCAAAAAATACAAGACATTGTGTGAATTCTTTATCTATTTTATTTGTCCCATCTCAGCGTGAAGAATAAGAAATAACATCGTCACAATTCGTGTATACCATATCGTGAAGTATAAGCTGTGAGGCTATGGCTAATTGGCTATAGTTTTGAGAACAATTTCCGAATCCAGCAGCCTTGTGCTGCCACATCGACTTTATGAGCTCTTGGCTTCCTTCTTCTGGTCTGATGACGTTTAGAACAGCAGCTACATTTCCTGCGCCAGCATGATAAATATGGAGCACTAAAAACCTAAACCATAGTTCATTTTCACTAAAAGTAAGCTTGTGAAACTTAAGTATTTTTTTCGCTTCAGGAATGCATATGTTTTTAATCAGCTTTGCAGCAGCAGTAGCAGATTTCTCAAAATTTTCTCGCT
>CAJWAO010000112.1 GCA_913020765.1 uncultured Flavobacteriales bacterium
GGTCCCGCAGGAGGATTAATTAAAGATGCAAAACCTGAAGAGTTTATCAATACTTTTCAGCAACATTTAATTTGCAATCACATATTGGCTCAAGCAACTATTCCTGGTATGATCAAGGAAGGCTTCGGAAGAATTATCAATGTTATTTCTACTTCAGTCAAACAACCGCTCAATGGACTTGGCGTTTCCAATACGGTGCGTGGAGCAGTAGCAAACTGGAGCAAAACACTTGCGAATGAACTTGGTGAATACAATATTACAGTCAACAATGTCCTACCTGGCGCAACAAACACCTCTCGTTTATCAGATATTGCAGAGGCAAAGGCTTCGAAAACGAATGAATCAATCGATGAGATATTTCAAGCAATGGCAATGCAAGTTCCTATGCAGCGAATTGCAGAGCCTGAGGAGGTTGCAAAGGCAATTGCATTTCTAGCTTCAAACGAGGCAGACTACATTAATGGGGTCAACTTGCCCGTAGATGGAGGTCGAACAAAATCTTTGTAGATTTAGCTCTTTTTATTTAGGAAAATTCTGTAAGAGATAAGAAACGGGATGCCCAATAATAGGCACGCAGCAAGTGCATAACCGCGTGCAGTTAGATAAAAATCTTTTATGTATTCCATATCAGATGCTTCATAACCTAAACCGATGAAGTAAGATAAGCTCAGTGGTGCTTCGCTTGTTTGTTCTGTACCGTTTATGGATAAAATTATTTCACCTGGAAATAAATTGATGGGAAATAAAAATAAGGGTAAAGCAATCAAGCAGAAACTAAAAATAAAAACAGACAGCGGATTCTTAATTTTCAAATTCATAGATTCAAAGATAAGCCTTAATTTTAGGATTAAATGGTAAAATCAACCAACGGCCTTCACGCAAATAAGCAACGATGGAAAATTTTTCTTTCGCTTATGGTTCTGATTGTTATTGCCCTTTCTTTAGCAGTATCTAATAGTTTTGTTGCCAAGATTGGGGAACGTGAAAAATCAAAAGCCAAGCAGTGGGTTGAAGCGATCAAGAAGAAGGGAGAGCTCGTTCAGCTTTCTAACGCTATTTTTTCTGAACTCAAAAGAAAAGAAAAGCAAAAGATAGACTTGGTAGTAGAGGCACAAAAAATCCTCCTCACAAAATCTGACCTATCTAAAAATCAAGATGTGGAGTTTTCTCTTTCTATCATTCAATCTAATACTGAAATACCCGTCGTACTTCTGACAGACGAGAACAATGTAATGCAGTACAGGAATATGGATTCATTATTTCGAGGTATTTCTTCTTTTTCTGAAAAGGATTCGATCTGTTTGAGCAAAGCTTCTGAGTGGGAAAACATTGGTCAGTATCGGGTTATCGAGTATTTGGATGGCGAGTTTTTAAAGTTTGTTTATGGGAATTCATTTGAATTGGAGCGGCTTCAGCGAGAGAGTGCGCTTCTGATTTCCTCATTTAATAATGAGATTAAAGACAATAAGGCCCTAATTCCGGTTATGCTTTGGGATGTTTCTTCTGATTCTTTAGAGGCAAGTAATTTAGATTTTAATGAAGCAGATAGTAAATTGTTGCGGGAGGAATGGAAACTTGATAATACGCCTTTGGTATTTGATTTTGGAACAGGAAAAAAGGAGCTTTATTTTTCAGATAGTGATGAATTAATTTATTTACAATGGATTCCGAGTATACAGTTTTTGGTTCTTGCTATGCTAATTTTACTAGGATATTTTATTTTCTCGACCTACCGAAAGGCAGAACAAAAGAGAGTTTGGGCCGGAATGGCAAAAGAAACTGCGCATCAGCTCGGGACACCACTTTCTTCTCTCATGGGTTGGCAGGCACACCTTGAGAGTTTAAAGGTTGATCCTATGGTCACGACGGAGATGAAAAAAGATTTGGTCCGGCTTGAGAGAATTACAGATAGATTTTCCAAAATTGGTTCAGAGTCTAAGCTAGAACAAAAAGACATCAGCGGAACAATTGAAAATAATTTGGATTATTTACGCGCACGCCTTTCCAATAAAGTTGAGCTCATTTTTCATTCTGACCTTGAACCGACTGATAGTGTTGACCATAATGCATCTCTTATAGACTGGGTCGTTGAGAACCTATGCAAGAATGCTGTGGATGCCATGCAGGGTGATGGTAAGCTAGAAGTAAAAATCTACAATCAAAAAACGAATATTGCGATTGATTTTATTGATTCAGGAAAGGGAATTTCTGCCAAAGACCAAAAGGCCATTTTTGAGCCAGGGTTTTCTACCAAGAAAAGAGGCTGGGGGCTTGGTTTAGCGTTGGTAAAAAGAATTATTGAGGAACACCATTCGGGGAAAGTATTTGTGGCTTCCTCGAAGATTGGTTATGGAACAACTTTTAGAATTCTCTTGCCTAAGCGTTAAATTCAGACTTTAGTTTATCAATTACTTGTTTCACAGGTAGAATTTCGTCCACGTGCTCAATGGATGGACCTGCACACCAAACTGTTTTGTAGGTTGTAGAAAAGGCAGCCTTTTGAAGACTTTTCATCCCCCTCATAAAGGTTAGTGCTTTGAACCATTTTTTGACTTTTTTATTTTTATTTAGAAAACTTTCTAGGAAGTTTTGTGAGGTGCCAATCTTCTCTACATATGGTGTTTTGATCACGGTGCAAGGTGTTCCGGAAAGTTTCGTGGTGAGTACAATATCTTTAGCGCCATAATCCACACAAGCGTCTTTATATTCTTGCGAGACAGGTGCCTCATTTGTGGCAATAAAGATACTCCCCATCGAAACGCCGTCAGCTCCTAAATTCAGCATCTCTTTTATTCCCTGACCATTTCCAATTCCACCAGCGGAAATTATAGGGATATTGCATTCTTTTTTTAGTGCAGGAATGAGCTCCGCAAAGGGGATTGGTCCGGCATGTCCGCCCGCTTCTTTGTTTACAGCAATAATTGCATCTGCCCCTAATGATTCGACTTTCCGGGCATACTTCACATCTACGACATCACAGAAAACCTTTATACCATATTTTTTCGCCATTTCAATGGTTTCAGCAGGAGACCCAAGTGAGGTTATGAAATAGGAGATCCCTTCTTCACAACATACCTTGAGCTGTTGTTTGTACAGAAAGTTCGATTTATTTACAATCAGATTTATACCAAATGGGCCATCAACTTCTTTTTTTATGTATCGAATGGCTGCACGTAATTCATCGATTGTTCTGTAGTTCAATGCTGGGATTGCACCTGTTATACCGTTGTGTAGTGCTTCAATAATCATTCTCTCATTTGATACCAAAAACATTGGGGCCATGATTACGGGAAAATCAATATTTAATATTTCACACAAAGAACCTTTATTTGTCATTACCTTTGATTTAATGCTTTCAAAAATAAGCAATATCCAAATCCTAACCTA
>CAJWAO010000113.1 GCA_913020765.1 uncultured Flavobacteriales bacterium
TCACAAAGCCAAAACTATCCCATCAAACCATGCTTAGAATACGTCCCAACACCAATCATGCACTCATTAGATGTTCAAAACCTATCCTCCACTGTTGAATCTTTGAAAATTCCCGGGTTCCAAAATGGGAAAACCGGAATAATGGTTAAGCTTAAGGTTTTACCCCTGCGTGATATTCGAATCAACGAAAGAAAATCAGGATCGGGTGCTCAAACAAAATACAATTACTCCTGTAATTATTATTTACCCGTCAAAATAGAGGTATACAGCCCTAGTGGAGCACCTTTATTCGAAAAAGTCATTGGCAATAAAAAAAGAACAAAATCCTTAGGTGTTTATAAAAGTAAGTTCGAATTCGCAGATTGGTTTATGAAGAATCGTGCAAGCGTTTATGCTCAAGCAGAAAAGCAGGGAAGAATCGCGTCTATCAAGGCCTCTTCTCAAGTTTTAGAAAACCAATTCGGCTTCGTTAATAAGTCTAGAAAAGCTGAGATTTACTCGGTGAAGAAATATAAGGATTATAGTTATTCAGATATTGCCTCCGCATATTCGAAGACAAATGAGGCGCTCCTTCAAATAGGCAACTCTGTAGACCGGTCTGCAGCGTATGACGCCCTTAAAACAGCCCGAAATATGTGGACTGATATTCTAGAAGAAAGCAACCTTCAAAACAAAAAGGAACGAATCAACGCAAAAGTATCTGCAATTATATGGTGTAATCTTGCTGAAATTTCCGTTTGGATGGGAGATTTTAACAACGTAGATGTCCACACTCAAAACATCAAAAACTCTGGTGTGTTTAAGGCAAAAAACCACATAAATGGAGAGGGTTCATTTTACAAAGATCAAAAAATACGCTGGGCAGCAAACTTTGAATAGGATGGTTTTTGTCTTATATTTAATCTAAAACCTAGCTTATGTTCGACTTTCATGTTCATGAAAATATTTCAAAGGCCGAAACATTGCCTGCCTCTTTTTATCGAGAGGACAGTGTTTTTGAAGCGCTTAAAAAACGTGTTTTTAGACATTCTTGGCAATGGAAAGGCTGTGCAAAAGAACTTTTTCCCGTTGATGATTACGTTCAGCCAATGTCTTTTTTAGAAGATTTTATTGAAGAGCCCGTATTCCTTAAAAAGAGTGGTGAAAGTGAAGAAATAAACTGCTTCTCAAACGTTTGCACACATCGTGGAAACCTTATTTTTCACCATGAATGTCGTTCAAAACGCATCTCCTGCGGTTACCACGGTAGGCAATGGAAGAAGGATGGCGAGTTAAAATTTATGCCTGAGTTTAATGATGTAGAAGACTTTCCCAGGGCATGTGACCACCTAAAAAAATATCCAACAGCTAAGCTTGGACCACACGTCTTCGCATCTCTCAATCCGTCTTTTTCAATTGATGCAGTTT
Organism: uncultured Flavobacteriales bacterium; assembly: GCA_913020765.1. GTDB lineage: Bacteria > Bacteroidota > Bacteroidia > Flavobacteriales_D > Crocinitomicaceae > UBA952. The sequence goes on from CAJWAO010000113.1 coordinate 1,408, forward strand.
TTAACAAAATGCGAGAACGCATCGGGTTTTTACCCCTCGAGCTTTTCAAATATGATTCCAAGCACAGCAAAGACTATCTCATCAATTGCCATTGGGCATTATACTGTGACAATTACCTTGAAGGGTTCCATATTCCTTTTGTGCATGATGATTTGAATTCTGTGCTAGATTATGGAAGCTATAAAACAGAACTTTTTGACAACGGGTCCCTGCAAATCGGATACTCAAAAGGAGGAGAAGATGTTTTTGAGCTCCCTTCAGGACACCCTGATGAAGGCAAACACGTGGCGGCTTATTATTATTGGATCTTCCCCAACATGATGTTTAACTTTTACCCATGGGGCTTGTCTATAAACATTGTAAAACCTTTGTCAAAAAACAAAACGCGCGTTATTTTTAGGTCATTTGTTTGGGACAGCTCAAAACTAAGCGATGGCGCAGGTGCTGTTCTTGATAAGGTTGAAAGAGAAGATGAATTTGTCGTCGAGGGAGTACATAAAGGACTTCAATCTAAAACATATCAAACGGGACGGTTCTCACCGAGCCGAGAACAGGGTGTTCACCATTTCCACAGGCTATTGGCCAAATACCTCAGGGTTGAGGTATAGCTACCAAAAAGTATCTTGGTGCACCTTCTCACAATTAATTCACCTTATTGATTAATAAACAATTTGGGTCTCGCGGTCGCTTCGTTATGAAAAAAATCCATTTATTACTTATTTATCTTTCCACAATATTCTTTTTTGCTTCATGTAAAAATTCTGTGTCTGAGGCCCAAAAAACCACTGGTCAAACAGTAAATAATTATGCTCCTCGTCATAAGGATGGGGATGTAAATGCACTTATTGAAATTCCCTCAGGAACATTAGAAAAATGGGAGCTAAATAAATTAAATGGAAAAATTGAACAAGAATTTATTCATAAAAAAGCAAGAATTGTCGACTACATTGGTTATCCTGGGAATTATGGCTTGATTCCAGAAACTTTGCTTTCAAAAGAAAAGGGCGGCGACGGCGACCCTTTAGATGTGCTCGTTATCGGACCGCCTGTGGCAAGAGGAAGCATTATAAAAAGTAAAATAATCGGAGTGTTATTTCTAAAAGACCAGGGAGAACAGGATGATAAACTGATTGCTGTTTCAGAAAAATCGCGTTTCTATAAGCTTAATGATATTGCCGAGCTAAACAAGAACTATAAGGGTGTTTCAGAAATAATTAGACTTTGGTTCACAAATTACAAAGGGCCTAACAAAATGAAATCAACTGGTTTTGGAAACAAGCAACGTGCTGAAGCGATTCTCAATACGGCCATCCAAGAATATAAATCAAACACGGTGAAAGCCAAATTTGATTAGGCATCATTCGTACAATTACCCTTTAAAAATGTGGCCAGAGCAGATTGTCCCTCTTTTATTTCAAGGAAACATCTTTGTACCTTTGTAAAGTGGATAAAAATGACCTTCTTCACTTTTTTAATACGCCCATAGCCAAGTCCTTTTGGCCTACTGCTTTCCCCTACCCTTTTTATCACAAACCTGACGACATCGCGCTAATAGCTGCAGAATATGTAAAAAATTTGATTGGGAAATCAACCAAACATGATTTCAATGAGCAGGGTAAAATGTTCGGCGTCCT
>CAJWAO010000114.1 GCA_913020765.1 uncultured Flavobacteriales bacterium
GCTCGAAATAAGCCTTCTTCAATTGCCAAACGCCAAGGGAAATTGAAGTGCTCAGGAACACCGCCAACCTTAAACCCGACATTACTCATTGGGCTGGAATATTTGTTTTTCATAAAGTGTACTGTACCTCCCTTCTTTGTTAATCAATTCTTGATGTGTCCCAGATTCAATAATCTTACCTTTTTCCATAACGACAATGAGGTCTGCATTTTGAATCGTACTCATTCTGTGTGCGATAACGATAGAGGTTCTACCTTTCGTGATTCGCTCAGTGGCTCGCTTGATCAAACCCTCTGATTCATTATCTACGCTCGAAGTCGCTTCATCCAAGATTAAAACTTGAGGGTTATAAACAAAAGCGCGAATAAAGGATAAAAGCTGTCTCTGTCCTACGGATAAAACAGTTCCTCTTTCTCCCAAAGAATAATCATAATCCCCTGGAAGCTGAGAGATGAAGTGGTGGGCCCCAACAGCTTTCGAGGCAGCTATAACCTGGGCACGCGTAATTGTCTCGTCACCAAGTGTTATGTTATTATGTATCGTATCAGAGAACAAAAATATATCTTGTAAAACAACAGCTATATTCTTTCTGAGATATGACAATTCAATGTCTTCGATTTTGACCTCTCCAATGCGAATTTCACCGCGCTCATGCTCATAAAAACGGCCTAAAATATTTATAATCGTTGACTTACCGGCGCCCGTCGAACCAACAATAGCCACGGTTTTGCCTTTTTTGATTTTTAAATCAAAATCGTTAAGAACATCTTGCCCTTTTTTATAAGCAAAGGAAACTCCTTTAAATGAGATGTCAGCATTAAAGTCAAGCTCTTTGATCGCCCCCCCATTTTGACGCTGCGCATCATGATCTAAAATCTCAAATATTCGTTCTGCCCTAACAACTCCCCTCTGAAGAACATTAAACTTATCAGCCAATTGCCTGATTGGTCTGTACAACTGATAAATCCATAAAGTAAACGCAATAATTTGTCCATACATGGCCTGTATCTCAGTAGAGGTCTTTCCGTCCACGTGTAATGCGCCCCAAACTAGTAAAAAAGCAATGGACAAAGAGCTCAGTATTTCCACAACCGGAAAAAAAATGGAGTTCGCCCACACTGCATTTATATGAGCCTTGCGGTGCCCCTTGTTGATTTCAACAAATTTTAGATACTCCTCCTTATTCTTATTAAAAATTTGAACAATAGACATCCCTGTTAAATGCTCTTGAACAAATGTATTAAGCTTGGTTACCTGTAATCTTTCGAGCTGAAAACTAGAACGCATTGCTTTTGCAAAAATTCGTGTGGCAACAATTAACAGCGGTATCGGAATAAGTGTCATCAAGGAAAGCTGCCAGTTTGTGATGAACATTAATGATAGGACCATCGAAAGAGAAATCAAGTCCCCCGATATTTCCATTATCCCAGAAGAAAAAACCTGTGTAATCGCTTCAAGATCCGATACGACTCGGGTCACAAGCGCACCAACTGGCGTTTTATCAAAATACTTCATCCGGAATGAAATAATATGTTTAAAAAGATTTTTTCGTATGTCACGAATAACTGACTGGGCCAAGAGATTGGAAAAATAACTAGATGCAAATTGAAGCACTCCTTCAAGTAATAAAAGCCCAGCTATTCCAATCGACCAAGTCAGAAGTAGTTGTGCATTCTGACTATTGACAATGTAACGATCGACCATTGTGCCGATTAAATAAGGACGAAATGGGCTCAAAAAAGATAACAGTACTACGCAGAATGCTGCTAAACCAAAAAGGGGCTTATATGGCCTAACATACCTTATGAGTCGACCGAACATTTTAAGGTTTTTCCTTTTTTGATTCATGTTCAACAAATTTACTTTAAAACATTCGTTACCTGTGCTTTTGTTCAAAAAATTGAGATCCCTGTACTTTCGCGAAAATAGATGCTTGTATATGCTCAGTTTTGTTTGGCGAATCTATTATTTTATGTAATTTCGCAACCAATTTTCTTTTGGAAAAATATGGGCGTTAAAATTTTTACAGGAAGGGCATCCGAAAAACTAGCGAAAAGTATCGCTAAACAATACGGGCAAGAGCTCGGAAACGTGAAGGTGACTGTATTTAGTGATGGTGAATTTCAACCCTCTTTAGAGGAAACGGTCAGAGGTCAAGATGTATTTATTGTTCAGTCTACAATGCCCCCAACGGAAAACTTATTCGAACTTTTACTCCTAGTTGACGCGGCTCGAAGGGCTTCTGCTCGAAAGATTATTGCCGTGATGCCGTATTTTGGCTTTGCAAGACAAGATAGAAAAGACCAACCTCGGGTTGCAATTGGTGCAAAGCTTAAAGCAAATATGTTGATGGCGGCCGGAGTAGATCGAATAATGACTATGGATTTTCATGCGGACCAAATTCAAGGATTTTTCGAAGTCCCAGTAGA